>JBASAV010000731.1:0-6506 GCA_049650785.1 Lewinella sp.
CCTCCTGCGAGCGGGAGCCGCCTATGGCATTTCGGTCGCTGCCCGCGGTAAAAACCGGGGTGGATTTCGTCAACCGAATCACGGTTACCGATACCTTCAATGCCCTCCGGTACGAATACATATACAATGGGGCCGGCGTGGGCATCGGGGACCTCAACGGCGATGGATTACCCGATGTATATTTTGCGGGTAATCAGGTGAGTAGCCGGCTCTACCTCAACCGGGGCTCCATGACCTTCGATGACGTGACGGAGATGAGCCAGGTAGGTACCCGGCGGTGGTGTACCGGGGTTTCGATCGCCGATGTAAACGGAGACGGCCGAAACGACATATACGTTTCCGCGGCCGGATTCGGAATACCTCCCGAGGAACGGGCGAACCTGCTGTTCCTGAACCAGGGAAACGGCGCCGACGGCGTTCCCCTTTTCGTAGAAGCTGCCCGGTCGGCGGGGCTCGCCGATACCGCCTACACTTCGCAAACCGCCTTTCTGGATTACGATCTCGACGGGGATATGGATGCCTACGTGCTGAATAATGCCCTGGAGGCGTACAACCGAAACCGATTGCGATCAATACGAACGGATGGAGGCGCGCCGGCCACCGATCACCTCTACCGCAACGAAGGAAACGGTGTTTTCACCGACGTGACCCTGGCCGCCGGACTCGGCACAGAAGGGTACGGCTTGGGGGTTACGGTTTCCGATCTCAATGGTGATGGCTGGCCCGATGTTTACGTGGCCAACGATTTCCTCTCCAATGACCTGGTGTGGGTAAATAACGGGGACGGCACTTTCACCGATCGGAGCAAGGAATACTTCCCCCATACAAGTCACAACGGGATGGGGGTAGATATTGCGGACCTGGACAATGATCTACTACCGGACGTACTGGAACTAGACATGTTACCCGCAGGTAATTACCGCCAAAAAATGATGACGCCCTACGTCAACCGGGATCGGTTTACGCTGAAGGCTGATTTCGGCTACCAGGATCAGTACATGCGCAACACGCTGCAAATTAATCGGGGGAACCTGGCCGACGGTCATCCCCGATTCACGGACATCGGCGCGCTGGCCGGGGTTCATGCGACCGACTGGAGTTGGGCGGTGCTCCTGGCTGACTACGATCTGGACGGTCGGAAGGATATCTACGTAACGAATGGCTACCGGAAGGACGTCACCAATCTTGATTTCATCAGTTACGGGCCCTATAATGCCATGTTCGGGGATGCTCAGCAGAAAGAATTACTGTCAATGAAGCAACTCGCCTCCATCGAAGAGGTCCCGCTGCCTAACTATTTTTTCAAAGCCGACGGCGACTTCCGCTATACAGAGATCACTGAATCCTGGATATCGGCCGACCCATCGTACGCTACCGGGGCGGCCTACGGAGATTTAGATCTGGACGGTGATATCGATTTGATTGTCAATAATATAGATCAGCCGGCCTCCATCCTGGAAAACCGTGCCGCCAACACTTCCGGCCACCACTATCTTTCCGTATCCCTGGAGGGGCGTGCCGGGATCGTCACGGCTACTCACAGCCGGGTATTCCTTTACGTCGGCGACGACATACAGGTGCAGGAGTTGTTTCCGGTACGGGGCTACTTATCTTCCGTGGAGCCCCGATTAATCTTCGGTCTGGGGGATAAAGAAAAGATCGATAGCGTGGTCGTGGTCTGGAATGACGGCTACCGCCAACGGATTAGCGAGCCGGCATCCGACACGAGCCTAACGATCCGGTATAACCGGGAAGGGCCTAAGCTAGCCGGACACTACACGCCGGCGAAGCAAGAGTCCTGTTTAGACCGTCCGGACGTGCAGCTCCCATATGTGCACCGAAACATACGCTTCGACGATTTCCGCAACACCTTCACGCTACCGCATGGCTTCAGCCAGCAAGGCCCCGCGCTTGCCGTCGGCGATGTCAATCAGGACGGGCTAAATGACATAGTGGCCGGCGGAGGGCCCGGGCAGGGATTGAGCTTGCTCAGCGCCCATGGCACCGGGGAATATGAACTAACCTCTATCGACAGCTCCATTAGTGCGCTAATCACCGACGTGGCGTTATTCGATGCCGATAACGATGGGGATCAGGATATTTATGCCGTTGTTGGTGGCACCCACCTGCCGGCCGGTGACCCGGAATATCAGGATCGCTTTTACCGCAATGATGGCAACGGACATTTTAAACGGCACAAGGCAGCGATTCCGGCATTCCCCTTCAGCGGTAGCTGTGTCCGATTGGCTGACTACGATCTGGACGGGGACGTGGACCTGTTCGTGGGCAGCCAGGTAGTTCCCGGAGCCTATCCGCACGCACCACCGAGCCACATCCTGCAAAATGACGGCGGTGTATTCTCGATCTCCGGATCGCTGGACCTGGGGATGGTCCACGATGCCCGCTGGGTACACGCCGCGGCGCGGGATCGACCCGTCTTGATCGTCGCCGCGGAATGGGAACCACTACGGCAACTTCGGCGCGACGGGGACGGGTGGAAAGTCGATGCGTTATCATTGGTCGGCAGCGAAGGTGAATCCTTGTCCCCTCCGACCGGATGGTGGTTCCACCTGAACGCCGCGGATGTGGATGGTGACGGCGACACCGACCTGATCGCGGGTAATTTGGGGCATAACATTTTCTTGCAGGCCACTCCGAAAAGGCCCGTGGATGTATGGGCGAAGGATTTTGATGGAAACGGATCCGTCGATCCGCTCCTCTTCCACTACCAGCAGGATAAGCTGGTCCCTCTCCACGAACGGGATTTACTGCTGCGGCAGATCCCTTCGATGAAACGGCGGTTTCCGGATTACAAATCGTACGCGGAAGCCGGGTTAGCGGAAGTGCTCACCCCAACCGATCGGGAGGGAAGCCTTCATCGGCAGGCAACGGATTTCACCTCCTACTACCTGGAAAACAATGGTCGGGGCCAGTATCGGGCTCACCCCTTACCGGCGGTCGCCCAGTTCGGCCCAGTTCGGCATACCCTACTGTATGATTTTTCGGGTGACGGGAAATTGGACATGCTACTGACGGGCAATTTTCACCAGACTGAAATTACTCAGCTCGGGAAGCACGATGGAAATTACGGCACGCTACTCATCCAGGATCCCGACGGGGAGTGGTCCGTTGCTGATAAGCAAATCCCGCGTCCACATCTGCCCGGTCAGGTAAGCGCCCTGGCGTTGTCACGGGCTGACGGGGGGCAGCGTCTTCTGGTGGGCACGTACGGCGACACCCTGCGTAGCTATGCCTTATTTCCTACTATCAACATATCGCGGTAATGTGTAGTGCGTGCTATAAGAGTTGGTTGACGTGTCTGTTGATCTGCCATTTGGGAACGGCACCTTTCCTGCGCCTCGGCGCCCAAACTTTACCGGATGATCCTACGGCGTCCTGGTTTACGCTACAGGTGGACGGAAGTACGGCGGGTACCGTGGTGGATATGTCGAATTGGTTAGACGCACCCGCGGGTAAGCACGGGTTCCTTTCCGCTGACGGTCAGGACTACACCTTTGAGGACGGGACGCCGGTCAAATTCTGGGGGGTGAATATCGCCGGACACCGCGTTTTCCCGGAAGCAGAGGAGGGCACCGAATGGGTGAGCACCCTTGGCAGATATGGCATCAATGCGGTAAGATTCCATAAATTCACCTGGGAAGCAACCGATGGTCTACACTCCACCGAGCTGACCGCCGACCACTGGCGCCGGCTCGATCTTTTTTCCGATCAACTCCAGGAAGCGGGGATCTACTACGGTTGGTCACACATATATGGCCACCGGGTAAGCGCCGCGGACAGCGCGGGAATGGTAGCCTACCGGGAAGTACGTGACCTGACTTACCCCTGGGCACATCTCAATGGCTCCACTGCCGGCCTCGTCAATTTTGCCGAAGACCTGCAAGCTGTCAACATCGAGCTAACCGTCAATATGCTCGAACACCACAATCCGGTAACCGGGCTGCGCTACGCGGACGATCCGGCGCTGGCCTTCGTAGAGCTACAGAATGAGGATGACATCTACTGGAGCGCCATCATGCGGGCGCTCGAGCAGGCTCCCAGCTACCGCCAATTACTGACTACCAAGTTCAGTAATTGGCTGCGCGAGAAATACGGTTCAGAGGAAGGGTTAATAGCAGCCTGGGGAGGCCGCGGCATCGAGGAGGGAAACAGCCTAAAGGCGAATACGATATTTCCGAATCCCGATCACGGCTGGTTCTCCGGTCACTACAGTCGGGCCACCGAGGCGGGGCAGGCGGTACCAGTCCACGTGAGCGATCGCGCCCGCTTCCTATTTGAAGAACAGCTGGCTTACTACCGCCGGGCGGTGGCCGCCATTCGGTCGACCGGCTACCGGGGCGTGATCATTAGCAGTTGCTGGCAGGCAGGTTCCGGCATTACGCACTACTATAACCTGTACGCGGATTACGATACGGGACCCATCGACCGGCACAACTACTGGGGGGGAAGTGGCGGCCATCGATTGGTCACGGGGGAAACGGACAACCGGTCCATGCTCGCCGATCCGGGATCGGGGCTGTTGAGTACGGGACTGCAACAGGTCGCGGACCGTCCCTTTCAGTTTTCGGAATGGATGTCGCTGATTCCGAACGAGTGGACCGCCGAGGCCGCTCCGCTCATCGCCGCCTACGGCATGGGGCTACAGGGCTGGGACGCTTCCTTTGCCTTTGCGATGGACTTTCCGAGGCTTACCCCCGGCGTCGATGCCCGCGGGGGCATTTATAATGCTTCGGGGCCCACCCATCTTCCGTTGTATTCGGCCCTGTCGGCCATGATCCACCGCGGTGACCTGACCGAGGCGGAGGTGGTTTCCCGCCGCTCCATTAGCCTCGAAGCCCTGGACCGGGGGGAACTTCCCTTTAGCGAAACCGTGCTTCAGGACCATGACCGAAAGTCTATTGCGGGGATCGTCGATCCGTCCGCGCTGCTGGAGGGTAGGGTAGTGGTGTCCTTTACCGATACGGCCGGCGTGTACAATACACGCCAATTTGGCCGGGATGCGGACTCTATCCGATCCAGTACCGGAGAACTCATCTGGAAACGCAGTGGATCGGCTCAAGGATACGCTACGATCAACTCCTCCGGAACCCAGGGGGCCATCGGTTTTTACCCGGCACAGGAAGTGGCGTTAGGTGACGTCACGCTTAGCACCGATAACCCTTTCGCCGTGGTACTGGTAACCAGCCTGGATTCCATCAATGGCATAGGTACGGCGAGAAATAGCTTGGTCACGACGATAGCCCGAGCCCGGAATACGGGAATGACGTATAGCCCCGATCCGCCGACCCTTACCGCCACGGGGCGTTCGCCCGCGCTTCTCGAGCCTGTTTCGGTTCGACTTCAACTGCGACGTCCGGGGGCGACGGTATATGTACTAAATCAGGATGGTCGACGAAGTGGGGTGGTCGTCCCGGAAATCGATGGGGCGTATTATTTGGACGGCGGCCGCTACCGGACGTTTTATTATGAGATAGAATATTCCGCTAGCCATGATTCCCAAAACGACTGAGCTTGACTTCATACGGAACATCATCGTCTCCAGCCAGCCAGTCAACAAGCCAGTGACTGGTGAGCGGGCCCAATGAGGCACCCTTCGTGCCGAGCCCGTTAAACAGCCAGAGACGGTCGTAGGCCGGGTGCGGACCGATCACCGGTCGCCGGTCACGAATGGTGGGTCGCACCGCCGCCCGGTGCGCTATTATCTCGTAGGGCACGGTCATCAACTCGCGTAATCTGTCTTCCAGATATGCGCGCCCTCCCGGGGTGGTTCCTTCATCCGGCCACTGATTTTGGCTCGTGGCACCCACCCAGTAAGTCCCATCGCTCTGGGGCACCAGAAAAATGCGGTGCTTGAATAAGCGGTCCAGGGGAGGGGCTTCGGTTTTGACAATCAGGACTTCGCCCTTATTGCCGCCGTAGGGCAAACCGCCAAACCAGGGATTGAAACGGGATCGCCAGCCCTCGCAAAAGACAACCCGGTCGAAGGAGCGTTCCGTTCCCTGACCGATCAACCTTACTGCATGGCTTTCCACCTGGAGGTTCGCGTAATCGAGGGCCGTGGCGGTCAATTGATTCCTCCGCAGCAGTCGGTCCCGGTAGCTGGTGACCAGCGTCGCGACATCCACCCGCGCGGAATGCCTGACCCCTGCGTAAGCAAAAGCCGGATCGGTCACTATCGGGATATCCCCCAGGGCCGGGTCGTCCTCGAGGTATTCCGCGTAGCCTTCGTCACCGGAGCGGGCTAGCCAGTCGTTCTGATCGCCGCGATTAAAGAGTGTTCGGACCAGAGGCAGGTCATACCACAGGGTAACGTCCAGCAAGTCTTCGAGCTGCGTGTATAGCGCGCGGGCTTCGGGGAGCAACTCGTCGATCCGCCAGCTCTTGACAAAGCGCCGACCGGTGATGGGATTAATAATGCCGGCGGCCACCTCACTGGCCGCCTGCTGCTCCGGCGCGTCAACGTAGTGAACGGCATGCCCCGCTTG
>JBASAV010000732.1:0-6315 GCA_049650785.1 Lewinella sp.
GCCCAGGCAACAAGTGTGTAATTTCCGCTGGAAAGCGTATCCAGGTTCATGACGTAGGGCGCGCCGTCGTCGTCGGAGGCCAAGAGATCACCATTGCCGTTGAGGTAAACGGTGGTCTCATCATCGAATCCTTCCAAATTCACCGTAACGTAAATGGAATTTCCCGTGGGAGTCGCGGAATTGACTACCGGGTTGGTGATCTCGATAAAGGGCGATATATCCGGCATGGCAGTAGCAATATTCGGTTTTGCCGGTTCGTCCATTCCCCCACCGAGGTAGAAGCTGGGGTGAGGCGGCTGATTGTAACCGACATTCTGCCAGGTTAGCGCGAGCCGGTACTGAGGATCCTGTAGTAGCGTATAGAAACCGTAGTCCGTAGGGATCGTAGTCGAGTAGATACGCAGGCTTTGGTTATCCGATGTCCGCCAGATCACCTCTTCCCGCCAGTCTCCAAGAATGTCTCCACTGAGGGCAGGCGTGGCTTTCGTACCGTTGTTAGATAACGCCTCCTCCGGTTGGAGCAGGATCTCCTGCATGTCCGGGGTATACTTGGTGATCCGGTTGCCGTCTAGCAATTCCCGCTGCAGGTCACCATCCCACCACGAACCGAAATTGATGGAAGGTCCGCCGGTGGTTCGCTCGATCTGATTGCCCTGAGCATCGAAGATGCCAAAGCCGCTGGAGGCCCAAAACTCGGCTCCAAGGGTTTCGGCGGAGATGTCGGCCACCATGGCGCGTCCGATGTCTGCCCTTTCCGTCACCTCCTTCTGCCAAAGGATCGTACCGTCCGAGGCATCCGTCAGATAAATGGCCGGAACGGGTTGTCCCGTAATTCTGTTAGTGGAAAAAGCGGATTCACTCGGCATGTAGTACTCCAGGCCCGGCCGATCCGGATCAAAATCGCCGAGGTGGGTGGCGTCACCGTGATTGTTCCCGGTTACGTAGAGTCCCACTCCATCGTGGTCGACGGCCATTGCTCCGTACATAATCTCGTCGAGTCCGTCTCCGTCAACGTCTCCAACCGTCAGGCTATGCGCTCCCTGTCCGGTATAGAGGCTGTAGTCGTTTCCATCCTTGCCGGTGCCGCCCAGATCCGTATCGAATACCCAGCGTTGCACCAGCTCACCGTCTATGTAATCCCAGGCGCTCAGGACGCTACGGGTGTAGTACCCGCGGGCCATTACCACGCTGGGCAGCCGATCGAAGTAAGCTACGCAGGCAAGAAAGCGGTCGACACGGTTGCCGTACGTATCTCCCCAGTCTCCCACGTTGCCCCTTACCGGCACGTACTCGACCGTCGACACTTCCATACCGGTAGCGCCTTCGAAGAGCGTGAGGTATTCGGGCCCCGATAGAATATAGCCCTCCCCGTTACGGTAGTCCGCCGAATCATCGTCATCCGCGGCAATCCCGTCACTTAGGTAATCCCCCGAAGCATCGGTGGTTCCCGGTGCCGTTTTACAGACCACCTCCGCCATACCGTCTCCGTTGAGGTCATAGACCATGAACTGGGTGTAGTGCGCCCCCGCGCGGATATTTATGCCCAGGTTTATGCTCCACATGAGCGTACCGTTCATTTTATAGGCATGCAGATACACCGGATCGGTGAAGCCGCTTTGAGAGTTATCCCGGCTTGACCCCTCCATCTTCACGATGATTTCGAGTTCGCCGTCGCCGTCGAGATCGGCCACCGAAGCGTCATTGGGCGTATACCCTTCGGGGGTTTCAAGTGGTATTTCGCGGTATCCGTTACCCCACACGACTACGGCGTCCGAAGTTTCCATCACCTCTTCGCCCATTACGGCTTCCAGGTGATAGTACCCATCGACGGTACCGGTCATGTCCAGGTAGTTCGTGACATCCGTTACCGGGGTGCTGGTTAGTAGAGAACCGTTCCGGTAGAGGTTATACGAGAGCCCTTCGGGATCGGTGGCCATTTTTCGCCAGCTAAGGAATACGCCGTCCTCGCTTTCCAGTGCGACTAGTCCGCGATTCAGCTTTTCCATCAACCGTTGCTGGGAGAAGGCCGGAAAACCGATCAGCAGCAGCAAGGCCGTATAAAGAATTATTTGTAATGATTTTTGCATGTTCGAATTGTTTGTCAGGTGTTTTAATTAGCTCGGTGTACCGGCGGTCGACTATATGGATTCATTAGCCGGGATACACTGCACTGGGTTTTTAGATGATATGGGTATTAGCATAAATTGAATTTTCAGTCATTAGAAAGAATCCCTGCCCACCATCGTGTACACGTGGTGGGTCAGGGATAGATACATTTTCAACTATTAGTAGCCTGGATTTTGCCAGCCGGCCCGCTCTTCGTCGCTCAGGTTGGACCCGTCCTCATTCAGCAGTCCGTCTATGAAGGACTGTGGAATGGGACGTAATTCGTGCTTATTCTCCCGGATCGCGGATGCCTCCGGATTGAAGGCCCGCGCCCGCTGAATCAGGGTGCCCGTGCGGGAAAGCGTTTCCCAACGCTGCCACTCTCCTAGCAATTCGCGGGTTCTTTCGTTCAGGATGAAGTGCAGCGCACGTTCGTAGGGGCTGGAGGCACCGATCGCTTCGAGTATCGCCTCATCTTCGGCGGGAAGGTTTTCGGGGAACGACGTGAGGGTCAAATCGGAAGCGGCCGTAGTTACCTCCAAATCCGGATTGGAGAGGTAATAGGTGTTCATATTCAGGTTGGAGTTGATATAGTTATCGGTCGCGGACCCGGTATTCAGGGAGTTGTTCTCAAAGGCTACGGAGCCATCGACATAGTAAGACCGATTCTCCCCCTCCTTCCATTCGGCACGTTCCCGGATCACGTTTATATCCTCCATGGCAGCCGCGTAATTACCCTGCCTGGCGTAGCTCTCTGCCCGGAGCAGGTAGGTTTCCGCGATGCGCGCCATAGTGACGTCCCGGTGGGCATCCCCTTTCTCCGCAAAGCGCGACCCGTCATCCGTTTTATTGATGCCGGCAAAAAAGTTGGATACGGGAGTCGACTTGAAGTCAGGCGAAACGTAATCTCCGTTTTGGTAAAGCACTAATGAATTGGGGACGAATTGTCCCGCCGTGTCGGTCAGCGAACCCGAGGTCGGGGTTTGCCGGTCGCCATATTCCCATTCCGGAAGCCGGCCGGCATCATCCTGCCAGGTCGGGCCCTGTACGGACGCTCCGAAAGTGTAATTATCGTAGGTATTGTCGTCCTCGGTATTGAGAATCATGACAATTCCGGGATCACCGAGTTCCAGGTCGAGGGTCTCATCGATGATGTTATTGATACCGTACACGGTCTTGAAAGTCTTCCACATACGGGAATCGTTCACGTGATCGAATACCGCATAGGTATACTCCGTGGGACGAAGACGCTGAAAATCCATGCCCCCGATCCATATACCCCGTCTTACCCAACCGCCGGAGAAATTCGAGAACTGCGGCGTGAAATAGTTATAGGTCCGGTTACCAAACCGTCCGGACGTAGATTCATCCGCGTTGTGGCCGGCAGCCATAAGGATCTCGTCCAGTTGCTCAATCTCACTGTCTACACCGGTCCAGTTAGCGTACAGGTCACGGTACTCTTCTGTCAAAGCACGAGCCCCGATGGCGTAGGAACAAACATCTATGGCTTCCGCCAAGTCTTCGTCGATGTAGGCTGCATTCCAGTCGTTGTTCCGCTCAGAGGCCCGGAAAAGCAGTGCTTTAGCGAGATAGTGAGCGGCCGTAGCTTTAGTCCAGGTAATCCCCTTGCCGTAGGTGAATTCCTCCCCTTCGAACGTATCGTACGCGTTACGCAGATCCGAAATGACCTGCGCCCAGGATTCTTCCTCGGAAGCCCGGGTAAAGTTCCGGACCACGCCGGTCGCCGGCTCTAGCTGCAGCACTACCCCACCGTACTGGGCAGTAAGCCGGTAGTAGTTGTACCCCCGCAGGAAATACGCGTGGGCCAGCGATCGATTTCTAATGACTTCATTATCGATGAGTTCGGCATTAGCAATGATGATGTTGGCCGATGAAATACCGTAGTAAAGTTGATCCCAGAGGGAAGCCGGCGACGTGGCATTATTATTCGCCGCTCCGGTTGCCGGCGTCGCACCGATGGCCCCCAAACGGTTGTCGTAGGTGTTCCACATCTCATTGGTCAGGTCATTGGCATTCGTGAATTCATCCACCCCGTAGAGCGTGGTTCCGTAGGCCCATTCGTAGCCAAAGTGCCAGCGAAGATTACCGTACAGGGAAACGGCCAGATCTTCCAGCCCTTCGGCGGTTTCGAAGTAATCGGTAGAATAGGCGGTCGTTAATTCTTCATCAAGAAAATCCTCGGAACAGGAAGATATGAGCAGGGTAAGTAGCAGGAGGGTTATGGCCCCGACTTGCATGACGTAATTCGTTTTCATTATATATATTTTAATACCGAGTGATCGATTTGCTCTTTAAATTCCCAGATTCAGGCCTACCACGAAGCTGCGGTTGAATATGGTACTGTTGACATCATAGTCGTACCAATCGACGGCCTGATAGATGCTTCCCGGGTTGAGCGCCTGGATATACAGCTTCATATTACTGATCCCGTATTTACTACTGAGCTGCTGTGGCAAAGTGTAACCTAGATTGATGTAGCGGATTTTGATAAACCCGGCTTTGTTGATACCAAGTAGGCCGGAAAAGTCATCCTGAGAGCCGGATGTCGCCTGTCCGAGAATGGGTTTCTGAAATTCCGCATCGGTATTGTCCGGTGTCCAATAATCAATCTGTTGCTGATTACTGTGCGCGGTCAGGGCCTGTCCGCCTAACGAGCTGTTATAACCCAGGCGGGAATACATGAAGATGCCCAGCTCGATGCCTTTGTACCCGAACGTATTGGTCCATCCCAGGGTCCACCGGGGGGCCGTATTGCCGAGAAGAACCCGATCATCGATGGTCATTTCGTAGTCACCGTTGATATCCCTCGGCCGTACATTGCCGGGTGAAAAATCGTAGCCATTTTCATTCCAGTTGCTGATCTCGGCCAGGTCCTCCGGCGTATCCTGCCAAAGTCCGAGGTTATCGAATCCGTATAGGACGCCAATCGGCTCACCGATGAACCAGCCGTTGTCGACCATGTCGTTTTTGCCGTAGGCTAACTCCTCGATTTCGTCCCGCTGCCAGGCACCGTTGAAGTTGGTTTCCCAGAAAAATGAATTGTCTATTTCAATGGGAGTACCGGTAAGGCTCAGCTCCACGCCCTGGTTGGATGTTTTACCGATGTTGGCTATGGTAGAGGGGAAGCCGGTAAGCGTAGGAATATTTACCGAAAGCAGCAGATCGGACGTGTTAGATACATAAGCATCCAGGCTACCGTAGATCCGGTTGCGTAGTAAGCCGAAGTCCAGGCCAATGTTATACTGCGAAGTCGTTTCCCAACCCAGGTTAGGGTTGGCTAGTCTGAGCTGGCTGCTGGAGTAATATGGCTCATTGGTTGTATAGCCGATTCGATTGCCCAATCCGTTGAATGGAAGAAAGATGGAGCGAATATCACCGATGGTAGCGTAAGGGGCTACGGCCGAGTTGCCGGTTTTACCGTAACCTATTCGAAGCTTTAGCTCGGTAATTTTATCCGAGTCTGCTAAAAAGTCCTCGTTTTTAATCTTCCAGGCAAGAGCAGCGGAGGGGAAGAAATCCCACTTCTCGCCTTCGCCCAGCTGCGAAGCACCATCCCACCGGCCGGACACTGTCAGTAAGTAGCGATTGTCGAATCCGTAGTTCATGCGCACCATGTAGGAACTAAGCTGTCGTTCGTTCAGGCCGGACGAAATACCTACGGAGTTCTCGGAACTGTTGATATCGAGTACCCCGAAGTTGTGCCACCGCATGGATGAGAGCGGAATGTTGTTGGCGGACATACCCGAGTTCTCAATGTTCCAACTGGAGGCCGTCTGCAGTAAAGTGACGCCTACATCGTGTCTTCCCGCCAGGGTTTTGTTGTAGAACAACATATTGTCCAGCGTCCACGAGAAGTCCCGGCGGTTATTCAACCGGGCATAGCTCGCTCCTTCGGATCCGTCAGAATTGATTTTGTGGGATGACGTGCCGTCAATGTACACCCCTTCCTTTCCGTAGCGATAGTCCGGACCGAAACGAAACTGGTAGCTCAATCCCTCTAGCGGGGCGGCAATTTCGCCGATATCGAATGTGGCCGACAAGCTACCCAGCGCCCGTAACGTCTCGGATAGTTGCGTACTGCGGTTCCACTCATCAACGATGGTGTAAATGGTGCTCTCTCCCCCGGGGTTAATGATGGGGTTACCGGCCTCGTCGTACGGCACGGCCATATTATAAATGGTATTGGCC
>JBASAV010000733.1:0-1838 GCA_049650785.1 Lewinella sp.
ACTTCGTCATCGGTTAGTACGGTAGTCGCTCGCTTCGCCAGCTGTGTAGTATCGGCCGACTACCGTACCACGATACTAAGGACTACCGTACTAGTAACGAACTTGCTTTCTTGAATCCAGGTTAAAAGGGTACACGAAAAACCCTTGACTATGCGATTCAACAATAAGACTACCGGTTACCATTTCTTTGATTCCAAGACGCAAAGTCCGGTACTCTCCGACGATAAGGATAAGAAACCGAAGGCTACTCCTAAAAAGGACGTATCAAAGGACGATGACGACCTGAAGCACGTAGACCAGAGTAAGGGAGGCTATGGCCACGGATCGGGCTACGACAAGGACAATCAATAGGAGGTGATCAGGATTTCCGGCGCTGCTCGTCGATGGCACGTACCAGCGCTTTCACTTCCGTACTGAAGTCTTTGTCCAGAATCCACTTTAGGTAGCTCGGCTCTTTTTGAAAGACCTCCGCTACGGGTTTACCGGCGTGCTTACCAAAGTTGAATACCGGCTGCCCGTCCGGCCCCTTCTTCAACCGTCGGGTAGCATCCAGAAAGCGATCATCGCGACAGAAGTCGGCGACGGCATCCATGTCCGCGAAGGGTCTGACCACCGAACCATCTTCCTTCGTATAGGTGGTGTCGGCATAGTGATTGATCTGACCCTCAAATACGTCCACTGTGGCCCGCACGTCGGCCAGTGCATCGTGGGCGTCCGTCATCTCCTTGCCCGCGTAAAATTTCAGTGCCGCAGTGAGCGTGCGGGGCTCCATCTGATAAAATATTTGTTGCGCATCGATAAGCCGGCGGCTGGCCGTATCGAGGTACAGGCCCGCCCGGAAGAATTCTTCTTGGAGTAGCGGGACGTCGTAGCGGTTAGAATTGTAACCGGCCAGATCGGCGTCCCCGATGAACGCAAACAGCCGTTCAGCAACGTCGGAAAATTTGGGTTCATCCCGCAGCATATCATTGGTCAGGCCGTGGATGCCAGCGGCCTCGGCACTAATGGGGATAGTCGGATTGATTTTCATCTCCAACTCTTCTGCTTCCCGCCCATCGGGGTAGAGCTTGACCATGGCAATCTGGACGATCCGGTCCGTAATGACGTTGAGTCCCGTGGCTTCCAGGTCGAAAAACACGAGATTATTGGTTAGGGGTAGCATAGGTTATTTTTAGGTGCGAGGTACGGAATCAGCGAACGGTTACCGCCTCGGCCTGGGGTGATTCCCGGTGGTTGAAGCCGAGTACCAGCTCCAGCTCCCGGGCTACACCCAGGCCGGCGTGCAGTTGGTCCTGCGTTAGTGAATCCGTGCAGGTGCCGGACCATTTTTCCATAAAAATGGTCTGGGCACGATAGTAATTTGGTGTTAGTCGTAGCGTCCGCAGCGAGGTGACCACCTCGAGCGTCCAGGCCCAGGTATCGGGATAGGCGAAGGCGCGGCTCACCAGATTATGGACATATTGCTCGGCGGCGTTGTGCAGGCGAGCCGTGTCTTTCCAGTCCTGGTTCCAGTGAATGAATTCGGTGACGATGCGGTGGAGGCGAGGCAAATCGGGCGTCACCGGCCCCGTGAGCAGATCGAGCAGCCGGCGGTGCATCGTGAAGTTGATTGCAGCCAGGTAGCTATCCGGCAGGGGCAGGTCGTTAACCCGCATCGTACTCATCAACTGATAGTTGGTGTAATACACGTCCGAGAAGCTCTTCGAGGCGATCTGCATGGTGCGATCGGTCATTTCCAGCAGGATCTTCCGCTTTTCGTCGCGGAAGAGATGCCAGATGGAAAAGCTTTCCCCGGCGAAATTGGCCTTCATCAGATTGATCACTTCCGAAACGTGGCC
>JBASAV010000734.1:0-17967 GCA_049650785.1 Lewinella sp.
GAAGGTAGCTACCCGCCGGCCGGGAACGGTAAAGCCTCCGTAAGTTTGTCCTATGAAGTCTCTAGTACCGGTGCTGATCCTCGCAGCCCTGTTAAGCTCTGCCTGCGGCCCCGATGAAGCCGTGCGCGTACAACTCACCCCCGAGCAGCGGGATACCTTCCAGGCCATTGCCGGGCGTCGTATCGAAACCCTGCGCCCGCTTATGGACAGTATTTGTACCGCTACCTTTGAGGATCGGGTAGCTATTGCGACCGACAGCATCGTCCAACGTCGCTTGGAGGAGGAGACCCGACTCCGTGCCCGGCTTCCGCAAATCACCGGGCAATGAGGTACTGCTTAGGATTGGCGTTGCTGCTCGTACTTGGCTGCGGCCCGGAAGAGATCAATCCCGCTCAAATAATCGAAGAGCGCGCCAGTAACCAGGTGGCCGGCATACGGGCAAGTCTGTTACGTAGCTGTGAGGATCGAGTTATTGAAGCCGCCCGTCTGCGGGCCGATTCACTTTTGCTCGACCGCGCCCGCCGTATGCGCCGCATTGCCGGGCGTCCACCGCGTCCCGGCCGGCCGGGGGAGCCTCCACCACAGGAGCTATCCGAGCCGCTACCGCTGCGGCCTTTATTCCCTTTCGAGATCCGTTTCGATACCTTGCTCCGGGATAGCCTGCTGCTGGATAGCCTCCAGCGTGACAGCATCATGCGAATAGACTCTATCTCAATCGGAGCGGATACACTGTAAAGTGTAACTTATTTAGTAATATGATATAATATTATCACCAAAAAGATTGGTAATCTTTGTACAGTCTCCTAAATATCACTATATTTGTACTATCACCGATCAGATATAAACAGATAGGTGATACCGATCTAGAGACCTATGAATTAGGACTATTTTTTGCAACCTTTTTTCGAAGCCGGAACCTGAAGTTCCGGCTTTTTTAGTAAGCGATGGCCGTAGCGGTATAACCGTAATGCCGGGCACCTTCGGATTCGTCCCCGCGGTCGTGTACGTCGGCAAGAAAGAACCCGCCTTCACACTGATTGGCCACGCTGTCCTTCAACTTGCAGCGGTGGAGATCCTCGTAGGTAGAATAGTCGATTTCCTGCCGGTTGTCCAGTCGCATGGTGAGGTCAAAATCCCGGGTGATCTTCTGCCAGCCTTCCTGTACTTCGGCCGCGAACACCTTGGCCTTCGATCCGCTACCGTAAGCGAATACCAATAGCTTTTGGCCGACCATATCGTAATCCTTATTGAGGCCGTTTTCCAGTATAGCCATCACGCTCAGGAAAACACTGCCCGAATAGAGATTACCCACCCGGGAGCTAGCCCAGTCACCGGGAGCGATCAACCGTTGCACAAACTGTTGGTAATCCGGCGTCTTAGTCACCGAACGGAGAAACTCGCTACACTTCGTGATGTAGGCTTCCCGGTCCCCGTAGTCATCCGCGCACGGAACCTCCATATTGTTCCGGTCGATGAAATCCACCCATTCCCCGCTTTCCTTTAACTCTTCCATGTAAATCTCGGAAAACATGCGTCGGGCCTGGTAGGCGTAAGGCAAATGAAAGGCGAGCGCGGCGTACGATTTGGTCAATTGGCCAGTGGGAATGCCTTGACGGCGGCGGTAGTCCAACAGAGCCTCCCGAATGCGCGCCTGATAGGCTTCGTTGCTATAGGGACCGTCGAATACGGGAGTTTCCTTGTGAAGCGTAAGAAACTTCTCGTTGCAGTCCAGTACACCTTCTACTTGTAGCCCCGCGGTAAGCTTCTCCTCCAACTCGTCGAGGGAGTAGTCCTCCGCCCGATGGTTGGGCAGCAGGTTAATTACCTCAGCAATAATGTCCTTCTTGCTGACCTTCCGCTTTGGCTTGAAGAAGTCGTGGGCGGGGCGGGTAGCCACGCCGAAGTCCGGATCGATGGCTAACAGACGCGGCTGCCGCTTGACCACCATAGCGATAGAACCGGCCCCCTGGGTGTACTCTCCGGTACTGCCCATTTCGTATTTCGCACTGTCCGTCGCGACAACGATTCCGATCCGACCTTCCTTGGCCGCGCTCCACTCCAGGCAATTTTGCAAGGCATCGACTGCTCCGATGCAGGCAAAGGTCATATCCACCACATCGCAGTGCAGAAAGCAATTCGGACCGTGCGAATCGGTAAAATGATCCGTCAGCATATCCAGTACGTACGTAGCCGTGGGTTTGGCGCCGTCGAGGGCACTTTCCGTACCGAGGTAGAGCCGTCCGATACTATTTGGGTCTAGATCATTCTTATGGATGAGGTCCAGCACGGCATTGGCCGCCATGGTGGCACTATCCTCCAGGGCGTCGGTGACGGCCATCTCCCGCAGCCCCAGACCCTTATTCAGTTTCTCGTACGATAGCTTACGGGCTTCGGCGAGCTGCTCGATCGGAAGATAGAGGGGCGGAACATAGAGGGTGAAGTCGTCGATGCCGACGGTAGAGTGTGTCATGGTGTGCTGTGATTATCGCTTTCCGTTCAACGGTGGCGTACAGCAGAGGGTTTAACTCGGCACCCGGCAGTGGCGCATATATTCCAGCACCATGGAAGGGATAAGATCGCCCGTCAGGCTGTGGCCACAATCGCGGGTCGTGATCAGGCTGGAGCCCTCCCAGTTTTTGTGCATCTGGTAGGCGCCGTCGATGGGCGCTAGATCGTCGCATTCATCGTGCACGATCAGGCCGGGCACCCGCAGTTTTTTTACGTAATTGACGAAGGAAATCTCGGAGTAACTCATGTCCAGCTTGCGGCGGAATTGGTCGTCGATGCCCTTTTTTACCTTATCGTGCACCCCGATGACGGCACAGAATTTATCGATAAAATTCTCCAGTTCCCCGGGTACGGCCAGACTGATCAGGTGCTTCGGCGAATAGGCGGGCTCTAGTTCGGCCAGGTATAGTATGGCCGCCATCCCGCCAGCGGAGTGGCCGAGCCAGAAATCCGGCGCGAATTCAAGGTCCTGCAGATAGGCCCCCAATGCCTCGGCGTACATCAGGGCATTGAATCGCCGGCCCTTACTTTTTCCATGGGCGGGGGCGTCGAAGGCATAGATGGAATATCCGGCTTTGCGCAGGGGCTCGAAAAAGGCAAACCACCGGCCCGTATTGCTCTCCCAGCCGTGTAACAAAAGCACCGTAGGACCCTCCGCCGGCCAGTGATAACACTGGAGCGTCGTCCCGTTCGCTTCGAAAGTATACTGCCTGGCCTCCTTCATGAAAGCCTCGCTGAGGGGCTCATCCGCCGCGCGACGCGGTTTGCTAAGTAGGTAGAAACCCAGCTTGCCGGCGTGCCGGCGCGACATAAGCGCCGTTCCGTTCAGTAGCCTGCGAATGCTACTTAGGACAAACTTTTCTTTCTTACCTGCCATCCGGCATGTGGACTGTTGGTGCGGCAAACTTAAGTCCGATTCCGGGAACTTCCCGTTCAATGCGGTCGTTAACTCCACTCCCAACCCCGCCACCATGACCAATTTCGCTTACCGACTCGGCCGCCTCTACCGGCGGTCCTTTGCCGGCTTACCGCGGAAAGTCTGGCTTCTCTCGCTCGTCATGGTAGTCAACCGCAGTGGGGCCATGGTCATCGCCTTCCTCTCGGTCTACCTGGTAAATTCTATGGGCTACTCCGCTACTTCGGCGGGTTGGGTCATGGGTGCCTTCGGAGCCGGCGGCATCGTGGGCAACTACGTTGGTGGGCTACTCAACGACCGATTCGGTTCCTGGCACATCATGTTCATCAGCCTGATTGTGGCGGGCTTGCTGCACATCCTGATCGGGCAGGTCACCGGTTTCTATACGTTGTGCATATTAGTTTTCCTGACTTCCATGGTCGCTGATGCCTTCCGTCCGGCCAACCGCGCGGCGATCGCCGTTTACGCAGACGATGACAACCTGACCCAAGCCTACGGGCTGCAACGGCTGGCCGCCAATCTCGGCTTTTCCGTCGGCCCGGCCCTGGGCGGTCTGCTGATCGCTGTCTACGGCTATGAAGCTTTATTCTGGGCCGATGGCATCACCTTCCTGCTCGCCGCAGGGCTGTTTATTGTCACCATCCCCCCGGACGAGACCGCCCGCCCGCTCGCCGCCCCGGTGCCGGACTCCACCGTCAGCGAACGCGCCCTGGAAGAGACCCGTCCCGGCCTGCGCCAGCCCTGGCTAATCCGTATGATCCTGGCCAATGCCTGTATCCTTACCTGCTTCTTTCAGTTATTCAGTACGGTCCCCGTTCATCTAACCCAGAATGGCTATACGGAAGGCCAGTTCGGCTTACTGCTCACGATCAGCGGCGTGACGATCGTCCTGATCGAAATGCCCCTGGTTTACCTGTCTGACCGCCGCTACCGCCCCCTTTACGTTATGCTTGCCGGAACGGCCCTGATCCTGGCCGGCTACCTGATGCTGCCGTTAGCCGTTATTGCCGGCTTCGCCTTTTTGGTCGTCTGGATGCTGCTCGTCACCTTCGGGGAGATACTCCTGATGCCCTTTACGAGCACTTACGTAGCCAAGCACGCCCCCCCGGCCCGCCGCGGCGAATATCTCGGGCTGCTTTCGGCTAGCTACTCGCTGGCCTTTGTTCTTACTCCGATCATCGGGTTTCAACTGGCGGAATACTTCGGCTACGCTACCTCTATTTACACCGTATCGGCGATGGGTATCCTCGGTTTCCTGTTATTGCTTACTGTAGACGGGGCCCGCGATGCCCGTACCCGCGAGCTCGCGGTCAGGTAAGTACGTCGATCACCGTCTTAAGGGTTACGAAGAAGGGTTCGCGTGCCTCACCGGATATTTGGTCTTCGTCCTCTTCGTCGGCCAGCAACAGGTCCTCCACAAAGGCCAGTAGCTCTTCTTCCTGACTCTCTTCGAAGAAAGGCGTGAGCCGGTCGCGGAAACTACTCGCCTTCGTCCGGCCGAACACCTCATAGTTGAGCTCCTCGGCCTTGGCAATGTCCTCACCCGCGGCGGCGGCTACGCCCGACCGCTCATCATCAACGGACTGATAAATAACCAGGGCCGAAAACAGTAGCAGGGCACGTTCCTCCTCCGTGAAAGCCTCGGTGTCCTCGTTGGTCAAATAATCCATCAGCTCCGGCTGATTCTCGGCGAAGTCGCGGATCTCCGTCTCGTAATGTTCCGTGCCCCGCTCGAGGCGGTCCAGTACACGGTTAATGGTAGCTTCCTGAATCAAGGCGTAAATTGATTTGAAGTAGGGCGCCGGAGCGCAGGTAGAATAGCAGTCAGCTTCGGTCAGGCCTCAACCGCTGGCTTACGATCCACAAACCCGAACCGTCCGCCGGCCTCGTCGATGATCAGAAAGCAAAAGCTGTCGGGCTTATCCTTATACACATTCCGGAAAGGATCGATCTTATCTTGTTGGATAACCTGCTTGGCGACCAGTTCTTCCAGGGTAGTGACATTGATGGTCCACACCAGTTCGCGGGTGGTGGGCACCTCCATGATGTAGATGCCGGGTATGCTTTCCAGGTCCTCACCGGCGTAAGCCACGAAGATGGGGTAGTTACTCACCTTTTCGTCCACAACCGTGGTGGCGGCTTCGTCCAGCGGACCGTGATAGCGGGTGATGTCGTTCTGTAATTGGATCCAGTTGGCGTCGTTGTTCATGGGGCGAGTCGTTCTCTTTTCCAGTTTTGGTCGTCCGTTTTTCGGTAGGCCAGGCGGTCGTGCAGGCGGCTGCTGCGTCCCTGCCAAAACTCTATCAGTTCGGGAATGACCAAATAGCCCCCCCAGTTATCCGGCTTAGGCAGGACTTCCGAGTCCTGGTATTTCTTCTCCAGATCTGCCTTTCGGCTGTCCAAATACGCCCGATCCGGGATCACGTCGCTCTGTGGACTGGTCCAGGCACCCAGTTGACTCTTCTTCGGCCGGCTTTGAAAATAATCGGTGGAGGTCTGCTCATCCACCCGCTCTACTCGGCCTTCGATCCGGACGGAACGCTGTAGTTCCAGCCAGTTAAAGACGACGGCTACGTGGGGATGAGCGTCGATCTCGTGCCCCTTACGGCTGTCGTAGTTGGTATAGAAGATGAAGCCCCGTTCCGTAACTTCCTTCAACAGTACCGTACGCGCGGCGGGGTGGCCGTCGGCGTTGATGGTAGCTACGATCATGGCGTTCGGTTCGGGATCGTCACTGTCCTTGGCTTCCTGAAACCACTGATCGAATAGGGGGAAGGGCCCGTCCGGAGCATTTTTTTCGAGAAGTACGTCGGCTTGGTAGTCGACCCGAAGGTCTTTAGCATCTATGGCCATATGCATGTAGGGTTAGCGGTTACCACCGCAACAACGGTTGCCGGCATTGGGTGCAGTACATGGCGGTTTATCTCGACTAGGCGGCGGCGCGTAATACTTCCAGTAGACTACCCTCCAGCTTGGACTTAGCGTACACGGTATCGATCGTGTAGTGCTTCACGTCCTTACGGCCGGGCAGGTCGAACATGGCATCGGTCATGATCGCCTCGCAAATGGACCGAAGACCCCGGGCACCAAGCTCATATTCGAGCGCGGTCTCCGCGATGTACTCGATCACGTCGTCCGAGAAGGTAAGGTTGATGCCCTCCAGGCGGAAGAGGTGCTGGTACTGCCGCAGCAGGCTGTTGCGGGGTTCTACGAGGATCCGCTTCATCGCATCCAGGTCCAGCGGACGCAGGAAAGAGATGATGGGCAGACGACCGATCAGTTCGGGGATCATACCGTAGCGCTTCACGTCGCGGTGCGTGATGTACTGCAGCATGTCCTCCTCCCGGATCTGCTTTTTATTGGCGTTGCCGTAACCGATCACCTTGGTATTGGTCCGGCGGGCTATGATCTTTTCGATACCGTCAAAGGCACCGCCGCAGATGAAGAGGATATTTTGGGTATTGACCTTGACCAGCTTCTGCTCAGGGTGCTTCCGACCGCCCTGGGGGGGTACGTTCACATCGGTTCCCTCCAGCATTTTCAGCATAGCCTGTTGCACTCCCTCACCGCTGACGTCGCGGGTAATGCTAGGATTGTCGCTCTTACGGGCCACTTTATCCATCTCGTCAATGTACACGATCCCGTGCTCGGCGGCGGCTACGTTGTAGTCGCAGACCTGTAAGAGACGGGAAAGGATGCTTTCCACGTCCTCACCGACGTATCCGGCTTCGGTAAATACCGTAGCGTCAACGATAGCAAAGGGCACCTGCAGGAATTTGGCGATGGTTTTGGCCAGTAGCGTTTTACCGGTACCGGTGCGACCGACCAGCAGGATATTACTTTTCTCAATCTGGACCTCGTCGTCGGCGGTAGCCGGGTGGCTGAGTCGTTTGTAGTGGTTGTAGACGGCTACGGAGAGGATCTTTTTAGCCTCGTCCTGGCCGATAACATACTTGTCCAGGTGCTGCTTGATATCCGTAGGGATGATGCTCTTGGGCAGCTTGAATTCAAATTTAGATTTCTTCTGTTCGGGCTGGGGTTCCGGATTATCCGGGTTAAGCCCGCCGTATAGTTCTTCGGCTACGATCTCCTGTGCTTGCTCTACGCAGACCTCGCAGATGTGTGCGTCCAGGCCGGCTACCAGCACCAGCGCGTCGCTTTTATCGCGGCCGCAGAAAGAACAACGAAAATCTTGTCGTTTGCCTCGCATCATAATGTTAGGGTAGTGTGAGTGGTCTATGTATAAACAGCGGCGGGCCGAAGGCGTAGTTTCCTACGTCCGTACGGCCCGCCGTGTCAGTAATTCTAGTACGTTACGGTAGCTTACTTGCTATCCGTATTGTTGTCGCGGCGCAGGACTTCATCGACGATGCCATACTCCACGGCTTCGGGTGCCGTCATCCAGTTGTCCCGGTCGCTATCCTTTTCGATATCTTCGAAAGAGCGGCCGGTGTGGTTGGCTAAGATAGTGTACAGTTCCTCACGCAGCTTAGAGATCAGGCGATAGTTGATCTCCATGTCGGAAAACTGACCCTGCATGCCACCACTGGGCTGGTGAATCATGACGCGGGCGTGGGGAAGAATGGAACGCTTGTCTTTCGCGCCGGCGGCCAACAGGACGGAGCCCATGGAGGCGGCAAGACCGGTACAGATGGTCGCCACGTCAGGGGTTACGTACTGCATGGTATCGTACATGCCCATACCGGCAATGACGCTGCCGCCCGGGCTGTTGATAAACATCTGCACGTCGCGCTTCGGATCGACGGACTCCAAAAAGAGGAGCTGCGCTTGTACGACGTTGGCGACGTAATCAGAGACGGCTACGCCCATGAAGATGATGCGGTCCATCATCAGGCGACTGAAAACATCCAGGGCGGCTACGTTCATCTGCCGCTCCTCGATAACGTTAGGGGAAAAACCCGTGATCTGGGGGGAGGCCATACCACCTACCGTCTGGGCGTATTTCTCCAGGTGCATGGTACTCATACCCATATGGCGGGTTGCGTACTTCATAAATTCCTCCTGGGGGACTTGGGGAGTCATATTCGTTTATTTTAACAATTACTTCTCCCCGTAAACGTACCAGATTCGCTAGGGTTGAAGCGCCTATTCCTCTTCGGAGGCCGGCGTATTTGCTTCGTTGAACTCCTTGATCTTGTCGTTGAAGCCTTCCGAGGAGAGGGGCTCTTCCTGCAGGGATACATCTTCCCGAACGGCGGCCATTACCTTCTTCTCCATGGCGTTGCTGGTGAGCTCTTCCCGCTGCTTTTCGTCCTTGAGCATGTTCTGGATGTAATTGTCCAGGAACTCGTCATTGAGGAAGGGAGGGCGCTGCCCACCGAGCATGCGCAGCAGATTCTCCAGGGCTTCGGCCCGGATATCCTCGTACTGAAGTTCGATCTCTCTGTCGGCGGCGATCTTATTGCGGATCAACATCCACCGGACGCCCCGCTCGAAGAGTTCGAAGTCGCTCTCCTTGTCGTTCTTGCTGATCTTCTTCATCAGCTCCGTCGGCACCTCGAAGTCATTACCCTCCACCAGGGCACGCTGAATTTCGAAGTTGGCCATGGAGATACCCTGGGCGTCGAAGCCCTTGGCATTTTCGTAGGCTAGCCGTTCGCGTAGCTCTTCCTCGTTGGTCACCTTCCCCTCGGGGTCGAACTGGGTGTAGAACTCCTCGTTCAGTTCGGCACGTTCCAGGCGGCTGATCTTGTTGACGGTGATGGTGAAGGACTTGCCGTCCAAGCTGACATCGTTGCCTTCTTCCAACTCGAGCAGATACTTCCGGGCGTGGCTTTCGGATCCGTTTTCTTCAACGGCGGTCAGGTCATCTACGGTGATGGTGGTGCCGACTTCCTTATCTACCAGTTGCTCCTGGATGGCTTCTTGCAGATTGTCGACGTAGAGCTTCGTGTCGTTGCTCATTTCGCCATCCACTTCCTTGACGGTGACGTCCAGAATATCTTCCTTTTGGATGGCACCTTCTTCGATCTCCTTGGCTTCTCCGCGCTGCTTGCGCAGGTTTTCGACCAGTTCGTCGAGAAACTCATCGTTGGTGTCGAGCACGTATTTAGGGAAAGTCTGTTCCGGCATACGGAGCTCAAAGTCTGGCTCCAGCCCCAGGTCGTAGGATAGGCGCAGATCTTTGATGTTCGTAGCGCTGATCTGCTCCACCTGCTCGCTTTCATCGGGCAGGGGGCTGAAGATCAGTTTGATATCCTCCTGTTCAATGTAGCCGAACAGTTCCTCCTGGATGGTGCGGTCGAGCAACGGGCCGAAAACCTGATTGCCCATCAGCTTACGCAGTGCGGACATAGGTGTCTTCCCCTTCCGGAAACCTTTGATGTTGACGCGCTTACTTTCTTTTTTCAGCTCCTCATTCAGTTTCTTACTCAGCTCTTCCTTAGGGAAAAACAGTTGGATTCTCCCCGTTACCGGTCCGGTCTTTTCGTACGTTACTTCGGCCATTTGCTACTACTTTAAAGAAAAAGCCCACCCGAGGGCAGGCTATGCTCCCCAAATCATCTGGGGCAATTTTGTGCGGGTGAAAGGACTCGAACCTTCACGCCTTGCGGCACTAGATCCTAAATCTAGCGTGTATACCAATTTCACCACACCCGCGGAAAACGCCCGCAAAGGTAAGTCGTGGTTGTTTATTGTGCAAGTGGGAGGGGGGAAGTACGACATTTAAAGAATGAAGTACGAAGTTCAGTGATTGGAAATCCTGCGTTGGGGACGGGTTCGTGAGCTCCGGCTCGCGGCGCACCCGAGCGTAGCTAGGGGTAAGTGCCCGCCTGCAGGTCGCGGTAGGATCATAATTCGTGAGGGAAAGCCCATTCTGACCTTGAATGACCCGAGTGCAACTTGGGAACCGTACCCGGTTCGTGAGCTCCGGCTCGCGGCGTAACTGAGCGTAGCGAGGGGTCAATGCCCGCCTGCAGGTTGCGCTAGGATCATAATTTGAGTGGGAAGGCCCATTCTGATCCTGTATGACCCGAGTGCAACTCGGGAACCGTGGGTGGTTCGTGAGCTCCGGCTCGCGGCGTACCCGAGCGTAGCGAGGGGTGAATGCCCGCCTGCAGGTCGCGCCAGACGCATATTTCGTTTGGGAAGGCCCATTCCGACCCTGTATGACCCGAGCGCAACTCGGGAACCGTACCCGGTTCGTGAGCTCCGGCTCGCGGCGTACCCGAGCGTAGCTAGGGGTAAATGCCCGCCTGCGGGTCGCGCTAGGTGCATATTTCGTTTGGGAAGGCCCATTCCGACCCTGTATGACCCGAGTGCAACTCGGGAACCGTGGGCGGTTCGTGAGCTCCGGCTCGCGGCGTACCCGAGCGTAGCGAGGGGTAAGTGCCCGCCTGCAGGTTGCACCAGACGCATATTTCCGTGCGGGAAAGCTCATTCTGACCCTGTATAACCCGAGTGCAACTCGGGAACCATGCGCGGTTCGTAAGCTCCGGCTCGCGGCGTACCCGAGCGTAGCGAGGGGTAAATGCCCGCCTGCGGGTCGCGCTAGGTGCATATTTCGTGTGGGAAGGCTCATTCTGACCTTGTATGACCCGAGTGCAACTCGGGAACCGTACGCGGTTCGTGAGCTCCGGCTCGCGGCGTACCTGAGCGTATCGAGGGATAAATGCCCGCCTGCGGGTCGCGCTAGGTGCATATTTCGTGTGGGAAGGCCCATTCTGACCCTGTAGAACCCGAGTGCAACTCGGGAACCGTACCCGGTTCGTGAGCTCCGGCTCACGATGTAACCGAGCGTAGCGAGGGGTAAACCGCACAACAACGCGCCAACTCACAAATCCCCTACCATTAGGCAAACAACCTACGCTACTGCCGGCAGAAGAACCGGCAACCGACACTACCCCATACCATAAACAAACCGCTCATCCACAATCTTCCCGTCCCGAACCTGGTAGACGCACATTTCATGTTCCTGCGTGCGGTTACCGTCGGCCTTGGTGACGTCGATGCCCATACCCACGGAAAAGTAGTTTTCGTAGACCAGCGGTTCCGTACAGGTCACGGAGTGCACGGTCATGCCCTCATCGTAGGCCTCACTTTTCGCGATGAGTTTGTCCAGCCCGGTCATGTCGCCATCGGGAACACCGGGCATTTCGTGGCTGCTGGCGTCTTCGGCAAAGAGTTCGCGGTAGGCCTCGGTGGATTTCTGTTGGCGGGATAATTCGACCAGGCGGTCGGCAATCTGTTGGATAGTCATAGGCATGTGTTTGTAAGTGAAAGTAAGACTTACGACATTAAAGCACAAACAGTTTTCAAACATTTATAAAACTATATTAAGTTTGAATAAGAGATTTTCCGTCCCTTCCCGGTAAGGCCTTCTCCTGCGCTCCGCCGCCCCAACCTTTACCTTTGTCGCATGCCTGAACCACTGGAGATTTTTTGGGAGACTACCGAGCGGGCCGTACAGGCAGACCGCCTCGTGAAACTGACGCTCAGTAAACCCAGACGTAAGGATCCCGCCACGCCGCGCAATCTCTACGCCCGGCCGGTGCTCATTCAGGAGGAGCCCCACTTGCAGATCACCCACCGCTACGCCGACCGGGAGGAGGCCAAAAACTTTTCTCCGCAAGAGGGGCTCGCCTACCTGCGGGACCAACTTGCCAGCATCTACTACAACGGCGACCTCTTCACCCTCGAGGAGCAGCTGTCCGTCATGCAAAGCCGGAAAGGAAATGCCCGACTACGTGGCGACGCGGCCCGGCACGAGGAAGTAAACGCAGACCACAACCGCGAGAAGTACCGCGATATCCCCGCCGACCGGCCCTATCTCCACGCCCTCGGTATCGCTACCGCGACGGGCGAGATCACGGCGAATGGACGCCGAAAGTACAAGCAGATCAATAAGTTCGTCGAGATCGTAGACGGGCTGGTCCGCCAGCAATCGCTTCCCGCCGGCGCACATATCGTCGACATGGGATCGGGCAGCGGCTACCTCACTTTCGCGATGTACGATCACCTCACCAATACCTTGGGCCTGAACGTCCGGGTCACCGGGGTCGAACTGCGGCCCAACCTCGTCGAAAAGTGCCGAAGCATCGCCGCTGAAAACGGCTTCGAACGGCTGCAATTCCAGGAGGGCTACATCGACAGCTTCCACCCCGAGCGGCTGGATATGCTCATCGCCCTGCACGCCTGCGATACGGCCACCGACGATGCGCTGTATAAAGGCCTGCAGGCCCGTGCCGATATCCTTATCGTAGCCCCCTGCTGCCAGAAACAGGTGCGCCGGGATATGGACGTACCCGCCGACCTCAAACCCCTGCTCGACAGCGGTATCCTCCTCGAACGCCAGGCCGCCATGGTGACCGACGGACTACGCGCCCTTTACCTACAGGGGCAAGGCTACGCCACCCGCATCTTCGAGTTCATCCCCCTGGAACACACGGCCAAGAACGTCATGATCACCGCCCTCAAACAGGACAAAGGATATGGCGCCGGAGCGCAGGAGAAGTGGGAATCGGTGAAGGAACGCTTTGGGGTTAGGCGGCACCGGTTGGAGGAGCTGCTTGCGGGGGGTGAATTGTTGAATAGCTGAATTCTTGAATGAGCTGCCGCCGTTGGTTGCTCGCTTCGCTCGTCCCCATCCCAATCTTTTCCCCATCGTACCTTCGCCGTCATGGCCGTGCGCTACCTGATCCTCATTCTAATTTTATCCTGGCAGCCCGCCTTTGCCCAGCAAAGCACCAACCGGACGGTGAATGCCCGGGCGGAACTGGCGCGTAAGGAGATCGTGCTAGGTGACCAAATTTTCCTGACCGTCAATGTATCCGCGCCACCGGGTACGGAGGTCTTCCCTATTTCGGCCGACCAGATTGCGGAAGTGGAAGGCACGGAAGTAATTCGGGTAGAGAAACTCAACGTGCTGGCCGAGAACCCCGAGCGCCTGCTGGAACAGCGTTTCCTGATCACCAGCTTTGATACCGGCTACGTGAATATCCCCTCCCTGGCCATTTTCTTTGAGGGACCGAACGGCGTGAGGGATACTACCTATACGACCGATCTGCGCCTGTCGGTGCGGGGGGCCGTGGTGTCCGATGAGGAGGATATCATGCCGATCAAGCCCATCATCGAGGAGCCCCGTAATCTGCTCGACTATTGGTGGGTGTTTGTCATCCTGGCTCTAGTGGCCATCTTCTTCGGGCTGCGGGAGTACCGTCGCCGGCAGACCAGAGAGGCACCGCCCCCCCCACCCCCGCCGCCACCACACGAAGTTGCCCTTGGGCAATTGGATATCCTGGAAGGAGAGCGCCTGTGGCAATCCGGAGAGACGGACACCTACTACGTTCGCCTGACCCGCATCCTGCGCACCTACCTGCAGGCCCGCTTCGGTATTCCCGCGCTGGAGATGACGACGCGGCAGATCGTCACCGCCCTGGATAGGCGGGAGGGACTGAATCGCGAACAGCGTACGGAACTGGGTGAACTGCTGCAGTTATCCGACCTGGTCAAGTTTGCCAAAGCCACGCCGGCCGAGGAGTTGCATCCGCAGGGGCTCCAGCGCGTAAGAGAATTTGTCGTGGAGACGAAACCAACACCCGCCCTGGAAAACCCCGGCGTAGGTGAGGCGTCTACCTATAAAGAGCCCTCCTGATGGCCGAATGGAGCCAATTCACCTTCGTATACCCCTGGATACTGCCCCTGGCTTTGCTGCCCGTGCTGTTGTACGTGTGGAACCAGCGTCGGGCCGGAGAGCGCATCGTCAGCCTGCGTTTACCCAGTACGCGTTCCGTTGACGGGCTCACCAGCTGGCGGAGTACGCTGCGGCCTTACCTGCCGCTTCTGCGCGTGGCGGCCATCGTATTAATGATCGTAGCCCTGGCCCGCCCCCGCCTCGACCTCAGTGAAGAGTCGGTGACCGCTGAAGGCATAGATATCGTATTGACGATGGACCTTTCGACTAGTATGGGTGCCCAGGATTTCGATCCTAACCGCCTGGAGGTAGCGAAGCAGGTGGCCCGCGACTTCGTCAGCCGGCGGGAGTACGACCGCATCGGGCTGGTGGCCTACGCCGGGGAAGCTTATACTAAGTCGCCGCTCACCGTAGACAAAGACATCATTGATCGCTTCATCAGTGAGCTGGAAATGGGCGAGATCACCGACGGTACCGCCATCGGGTTGGGGCTGGAAACCGCCATTAATCGCCTGAAGGAAAGCGAGGCCGTTTCCAAGATCATCATCCTGCTGACCGACGGGGAGAACAACGCCGGCGACCGCCATAAACCCGAGGTAGCCGCGGAGATTGCCAAACAGTTCGGCATTCGGGTCTACACCATCGGAGTGGGGAGCGGCGAAGAAACGTTGATGCCCTCGGCCCCGATCGGTGGGGGACGCTACCGCTTTAAGCCGACCCGTGGCACGGTGGACGATAAGTTGCTCGCCTACATCGCCGAGGAAACGGATGGTCGCTACTTCCGCGCCCGCGATACCGAGGAACTGGAGTCCATCTACGAGTATATCGACGAGTTGGAAAAGACGGAAATCGAAACGACGGTGTTCCGCCGATACGAGGAACAGTTTGCCCGTTTCCTGTGGGTTGGGCTCGGGTTGCTATTGTTAGAAACCCTTCTCCGGTACACGGTGTTACGAACTATTCCTTAACCCCCCTTTCCTGTGTCCCGATCCTTACCCGCCGCCCGCCAGCAACTCGCCCGCGTTTATGACCTGATGGCCATTACGGGGAAGCCGGGATACGAGGAGGTAATACTGGCGGAGGAGATGTTTTCGGCGCTATCCGATTTGCTGGATTCGCTTCCGGAAGAGGGAGCCACCGAACTGCTGTTTCGTTTAAGCGAAGGCATTCCCACCCTGAAGATCGCCGAGCTGTACAACGTGCTGATCTGGTCGGCCGACGCCCGTGGCACCATCGATGCCGAAGAGATCCAGGAATGGTTTTACAGCAAGCAGCGTCGCCGCATCGAGATCGCCTGCCAGGTCGATATCTTCCCAAGCAACAGTATGGACGAAAGCGAACGCGTCATCAAAATGCTGCTGGATAAGTTTCCTGACTTAGACTACCTGCTGTACCCCCTCGCCCGAGAGATCAAGGCCCAGCTAAAGGAAGAGAAAGCCTGGTCGGATTATCGGCGCGATACCTTCGAAATGCCGAAGGAGCTGACGCCGGATATTTTGAAGATTATCGAGGGGATTAAGCTGCGGTAGGGTGGGGACACCACCGAGGTTGTCGCTGCGCGAGTTTAGGTAAACACAGAGGAAACAGAGGGCTTCACGGAGGAATCACAGAGCGTCGGTCCACTGTCGCTGCGCGGCGTTCGGTTTGAATTCACGAGCGCCAACGAGCAGGCAAAACAAGTGAATACAGCAGTGCATCGGACAAGCGTTGCGAAGTCACTAATCGGTAAAATCCAACCGTCCTGCGGGCAAATCCGTGCCCGAGCGCAGCAAATTTGTGAATATCCGTGTCGAAGACCCTAATAGGCCGCAGGCCCGGCAGGAATGTCACGTTCGTACCAGCCTCCGTGATTCCTCTGTGAGGCCCTCCGTGCTCTCTGTGGTTAACCCACCCTAAACTCCGTATCTTAGCCCCCCGAATTCCAACCCCATGTTCCGAGTAGAACACCCCGAATACTTCTGGCTGCTCCTCCTGGTGCCGATCATTGTCGGGCTCTTCCTCTGGTATTGGCGGCAGCGGCGGGCGGCCCTGGATCGCTTCGCCGACCGGGAATTACTGACTTACCTGGCCCCGGGTGTGAACCGCCGGCTACCCTGGACGAAATTTGGCCTGCTGGCCGTAAGTCTTCCCCTTCTGGTTTTTGCACTAGCCAATCCCCAGTGGTCCACCCAGCGGGAGGAAATTCAGCGTCGGGGCATCGACCTGATCGTGGCGCTCGACATCAGCAACTCCATGCGCGCCGAGGACGTGCAGCCTAGCCGGATGGACCGCGCTCGCTTCTTCACCAATACCCTGATCGACGAACTGGCCGGTAACAACATCGGTGTCGAACTCTTCACCTGCACCGCCGTCATGGCTGCCCCGCTCACCACCGACTACGCCTTCGTGAAAAACGTAGTGAGCACCGCCGCCCCCTACCAGATCAGTGCCCAGGGCACGAATCTCGCCGAGGCCATCACCACCGCCGAGGCCGCCTTCGACGAAGAGAGTGCCAATCACCGCGCCCTGATCATCGTCTCCGACGGGGAAGACCACGCCGGTGACGCCGCCGCGGCCGCCGCGCAGGCCAATGATGCCGGACTACTAGTTTACACGGTCGGCGTAGGTAAAACGGAGGGTAGCCTCATGCCCGTCCAGCTCAACAACGGCCGCAACGACTACATCCGCGAACAGGGGGGTGGCCCCGCGACGACCAGCGCCAACTTCACCACCCTCGAAAACATCGCCAACAGCGGCGGCGGATCCTATTTCACCCTGAGTGGTGACGCCGAAAATCTGGCTCAGGCCCTCCGCGCCCAGGTCGATCGTATCGAAAAACACGAATTCGAGACGCAGGAATTCAGCAGTTACGATAGCTACTTCTACTGGTTTCTGGCGCCGGCGGTCTTGCTGCTGCTGGTGGAACTCAGTATGGGGCGGAAAGACCGGAAGATGGCGGAACGATTCGAGGTGTAGGCTGGTACAACACGCGGTAAGACGCGGCCTCCGGCCGCGGCAGTATAATGCGGCCTCCGGCCGCGAAGTTCGAAGCGCTTTCCAAGCGCGAAGTCCAGCGCAGTCGGAGACTGCATTCAACATCGCGGTCGGAGACCGCGTCGTACGCCGGCGAACTACAACCCCCGCACCACCCGCCAGTAATTCCCGTGCTCCAGGCGCAGCACCCGCTCCGCAATCTGCTCCGGTGTATCCTCTGCATCCAGCCGCACCGCCGCCTGGAAGATGATGGCCCCTTCGTCGTAGTTCTCGTCTACGTAGTGGATGGTGATGCCGCTCTCGCCGTCCCCCGCCGCCTTGACCGCCTCGTGGACGTGCCGACCGTACATTCCCTTGCCCCCGTACTTCGGTAGCAGGGCCGGGTGAATGTTGACGATCTTCTTCGGGTAGGCCCGCACCAGGTAGCCGGGGATAAGCCAGAGAAAGCCAGCTAACACGATTATATCGACCCGGTAAGCTTCCAGCGCCTGCAATAGCTCGTCGCCCGACTTCCAGTCTTTCCGCTTCACCACCAGGCTCGGTACGCCGCGCTCCGCCGCCACCATGAGTCCGCCGGCCGATGCTTTATTGCTGACCAGCAAAACCACCTCCACGCCATCGTCCGGATGCGCCTGGAAGCGGTCGATCATCACCCGCGCGTTCGATCCGCCCCCACTGACGAAGATGGCTATGCGTTTGCTCATGGGGCATAGTTAGGGAATATTGGAGTTAATTGTCGGTTTTCCGTTGTCGGGTGCACGAGCGAAGCGAGCTGCCATATGCGGTAGCCAAATCAAAAATCAAAAACCGTAAATCCAGAATCCACAATCTAGCGATATCCGGACACCCGGAGGAGGCCTACTGCGTATGGCCACACTCCGGGGTCCTACCACGAGCGAAGCGAGCTGCCATATGC
>JBASAV010000735.1:0-4385 GCA_049650785.1 Lewinella sp.
CCCCGCGCTTGAGCAGATTCACGGCGGTGTCGACATCTTCCTGACCACTGGTGACGATGATCGCCGTCGCCGAATTCTTCTCCCGGATGCGGTCGAAAAGCTCGTTGCCGTCCATATCCGGCAGCCCGTAATCGATGCTGATCACGTCCGGCTTGCGGTACAGCTCTTCCAGACAGCTTGCGGCCGTGGTGAAAAGCTCGACGGTATAGTCGCCTTCCGCACCTAGGTGATGCTGTAGCAGCCTTCCGTAGAATGGATCGTCCTCGACAATGAATACGGTGAACACAGTTTCCGGGATTAATGAGGGATGCGCAGAAAGCAATAGCATACATCCAAAGTGGCGCGCCAAAAAAGCTGCACCCGCCCGTAGGCGATGTTAAAACGGTATAAACCGGCAATCTATTTTTCCGGCGGACTATTTGCCCGCGGCCGCAACGGATTTTCTACGCTCCAGGACGCGCAGTTCTTCCCGCTGGCGGTGCATGGTCCGCTGCATTTGGAGCAGGGCAAACAGACCAAACAGGCTGAGGAGAATGGTGGCAACGCCCCCCCAAATACCAAAGACGTAGGAGGCCACCATGGCCAGCAAGAATATCACGAAGACGATCTTCAGTATCCAGTTGCGAACCAGCCGGTGCGTCGGATCGATCTGCATAAGGATGTGGTGGATATGGGAGTTGTCGGCGTAGAGTGGCGACTTGCCCGCTGCCATCCGTTCGGCAAAGACACGTAATTCATCCAGGATCGGAAGGGCCAGCACGGCACAGGTACCGATCAACCAGAAAGGGGCCTGCAGATCGGTACTTCCCCGCTCCAGCAGACTGATGCTTGCCCCGGCCAGCAGAAAGCCGAGAAAGAGGCTGCCACCGTCGCCCATGAATATCTTATTCATGGAGGACGTATTATACCGCAGGAACGCGGCCACCGCGGCCAGGGACAGTGCACTAAGCAGCGCAATATCCAGATGCCCTAGGAAGAGTGCGGCTCCGCCCATCCAACCGAATCCGGCCAGAAACAGACTACCCGCCAGCCCGTCGATGCCGTCGATCAGGTTGTAGGCATTCACGACGCCGATAATGAACAGGAAGGTGAGGGCCTTCTGTACGTAGACGGGCATCCCACCCATCCCGATCATCTCGAATACGCCGTCGAAGTAGATACCCCGCGCACAGAGGAAATAGGCACAGCAGGCCTGGATAGTCAGCTTGATCAGGGGCGGCAGATCGAGCTTGTCGTCGACGATACCGGTGATCAACAGGACACCCCCTCCGACTAGTACGGGGAATAAAAGAGCGGACGCAAACGGGCGCCCCGGCAAGTTGACCAGCATCACGATCAGGATGCCGATGGCCATGGCCGGTCCACCCACCAACGGGATGCTGTCGGTATGCACCTTACGTTCGGAGTTGGCTTCATCCAGCCAGTCGAGGTTCAATGCCAGCCGGCGTAGGTAAGGCACGATCATATACACGATCAGGTACACCAGCAAAGCGGAAATCAGAATACGGAGTAGCATGATCGGGATTTAATTTTCGTAAAACAGGCGGTGAGTAGCCAGGTGACCCGCGCCGTGCTCCCGGAGGAGTTCGGGGTTATAGTCCTGAAAGGAAGGAATCACGGCCGCCTTCACGTCCCGCTCGCAGGCGCGCTGCACCAGGGCGTGGTACTTGGTAGCGATCACCGACCAGCGGTACCGGCGTTCGGCGATCTCCTGCATCATTTGACCGACGTGCTTCCAGGATTCCGGCGAGGTATGCTCGAGCAGTTCGTTCAGTTCTTCCTCGGTGTCGAAGTAGTAAGCCTTGTCTTCCGTGGTTGTCCGGTTATAGCTCACACCGAAGGCCATAATGGGCAGGCCTAGGTACATCGCCTCCACCAGGGAGGGGTTCGTCCCACCGGCGCTGTGACCGTGGACGTAGAGGCTGGCGTTACCCCGCAGCAGGTCGATCTCCCGCTGATCGTAGATCGGATCAAAAAGCAGTAGGTTTTCCTGGTCCTGGAAGCGGGCCTTGATCTCGGCTCCAAAGGGGCTTTTCGCCCAGTTTCCGACCACGACGAGCGGCAGGGGGGCCGACTTACTGAAGGCCGTGAGGATCATCTCCAGGTTATTCTCCGGCTCGATCCGGCACACCTTAAAGGCATATGGGCGGGCCAGGAACGGATAACGATCCACGTCGGCAGGCTGCACGTCAACCTTCATGGTATGGTCGGCTCCATACTCGATAACGTTGCTGAGGCTGCCGTAGCGAAGGGCGGTGTAGTCCTGAATGGACTCATTATCGGATATATCGCAGTGGGAATACTTCACCGCGACCTTTTCGGCCCAGTAGAGGTACATGCGTGCCGCCCAGGACCACTTGTCACGCTTCCATTCGATGCCATCGATGGAAATGATGATCCGCTTATTGGTGAACAGGCGTACGAAGGGCAGGATCCAGGCCCCGGCAACGCCGAGGATCAGCAGCACGTCCGCGTAGAGTAAAGCGTGCAGAATAGACCAGGTATCGTAGGGAATACTCTGGACGCCGTTGGCTTCCAGGGGAAGGTAGTGAAGATGGGCATTTCGGTAGTGCGATTGCCGTTCCTCCGGGGCATATTGCTTGCCGGAACAGTAGACGGTCATGTCGTACTGCTCGTCAAGCTGTTCGACCAGGTGACTGGTTAGTGTTTCAAAGCCACCGTACTTGGCAGGCAGACCAACGGTGCCGATAATGGCAAGTTTTTTTCCCTTTTGCATAACATCCGGTTTTTAGGACAGGCACGAACACTCAATTTTCATTCCGGTGTGCTACCCGATTAATTTTCAATTAGTTATCTATAAATTTTGGTAAATGCTTTCCACCGACTGGACAGCTTTCCGGGGTTTGGAAGCCGGCCCGTCGAACACTTGTAAGATGCGGTCGAAGAAGTGCGGCTCTCTGAAACGGGCTACTTGCTCCTGCGCTCCGGCGCAATGCTGCTTATACCGTTCCGGGTTCGTCTGCCATTCGCGGAGGCGGGCGGCGATGGCGGCGGTATCCCGGCCGTCGATCTGGTAGCCTGCCCGGCCGTCGGGTACGATTTCGGCGATCCCGCCCACCGGCGGTACGATCACCGGCACCCCGTAGGCCATACCCTCCAGGGCGGTGAGCCCGAAGGTCTCCACCCATTCATCGGGTCGCGACAGGTTCAGGACCACATCGGCGCGGGAATAGAAGGGGTGCACGTTTACCTGGGCGGGATAGATAGTCAGGTTATTTGGCAATGGCTCGTCAGCGAAATAGGCGTCGATGTCGGTAGTCGTGGCATTGACCACCAGCTCAAACCGTAACTCCGGGCAGTAACGGGCCAGTTCGACGTATTCATTCACCCCCTTGTAGCGCTTCAGGGAAGCGACCATCAGTACGTTCTCTACCCTGGCGGACGTAGGGTGCCGGGCGCCGGCGCGCAGGATAAAGTCTTCCGGAATGGCGTTCCAGATCACGTGCCGCGGCTTATCCAGGGGCTCCTGCTTGGCCAAAAACTCGGACACGTAAATGACCTCGGTGGCACACAACCTCACCCAAAAGAGCAGGAACGATTTAAAGATCGGCGGATTAACGGAAGTCTCGTGCAGGTGATACACCACCCGGGCTCCCCGCAACCAACCCAGAATGGCCCCGCCGAAGGGGAGCAGCGTATTGACGTAGACGATGTCGGTCGAGCGGACCTTCCGCCAGCCCGCCACGATCACGTACAGCTGGGAAAACAGCAGGAGCAGGAGCCGACGGGGTATGGACTGTATGAAGTGGTACCGGTTGTCGTGGAGTTGCACACCCGGTATGTCCGATAGAAATCCGGTGCCCGACAGGCTCGTGTGCAACTCGACGGAGTGCCCGGTGTCCGCCAGGCCCTGGAGTACCTGGCGCAGCACTTTAGGACTACCACTGTAGTCATTCAGCAGGTGAAAAGCGTAGATATTGGCCACGGGAAAGAATTAAACGCTGGCGTAAATGGACTGGAGGATTTCCCCCTTTTTGTCCCAGTGAAAGCGGTTGAGAAATTTGTCGCGCGCGGCCTGCCGCATGGTTTGGTAATCGTCCCCGGCGTGCAGGATCTTTTCGAGCCCGTCGGCCAGCCGGTCCACCACCTGTTCATAAGAGTCTCCGTCGACGACGACGCCGCAGGAGGGGTCGACGAAGCGGCCGGGACCGCAGTTCTCCAGGGTCACCACCGGCACACCGAAGGAAAGTGCCTCCGGGACCACCATGCCCGCTCCCTCGTGGGAGGGGAAGAGGAAAACCGAGGCCGACTTCATGATTTCCATCAGCCGGTCACGCTCGATCCAGTTGATGAGCCGGACGCTTTCGGCGATGTCCAGTTTTCGCACCAGCGCTTCAATGCGCTCCTTCTCGGGGCCCTTACCC
>JBASAV010000736.1:0-3342 GCA_049650785.1 Lewinella sp.
TAACGCAAACGAATGTCGCATACCAACACCATAGCCGCGTCACCATGAACGGGTATGCAACGTAAGCCGTCGAATATGCGACATCCAAGAGTGTCGGATTACAAACGTGGACGGGTACACAACACCGTACGTGTTTAATACCATATCCGTATGTAAAGCGACATCGAGTCACTGTGAGAGAAAGAAGTTTGCCTGCGTCCACGGCTTCGCCCCCCATCCGTCGAAGCGATCTGGTACTAGGTTGTAGGTGAGCAATAGGGTAGGGGATACCCACCCCGTAAAATAGCAAGTGACCCCGTTTCCGGCACGCTGTAGCCACCAACTTTTTGAGAAAAGTCCACTTCCTGCGCTCCGTCGCCAAAAAATGTGTACCTTTGCGGCTTCTTAAATCACGCGGGTGGTTGGGAGTCTACGCCGGGTGCTTCTCGAAAGCCAATTTGTAGTAGGCCGTTTCGCCCGTCTAAATACAGGTGAAATGGAAAATTTCAACGAGACCTCGCTCAGCGCGGAGGTCAAGCAGGCCGTGGCACACCTCGGCTTTACTACCCCCACGCCCGTTCAGGCTCAGACCATCCCCGCAATCCTCGATTCCGATCGCGACCTCATTGCCCTCGCCCGCACCGGTACGGGTAAGACCGCCGGCTTCGGTCTGCCCGTCGTCCACGGAATCGATGAAGATCTGGATGCTGTTCAGGCCCTTATCCTTTGTCCCACCCGCGAGCTCTGCCTACAAATCTCGCGCGACCTCACCGAATTCGCCCGCTTCCGCAAGGGCGTGGACGTCGTGGCGGTCTACGGTGGAGCCAGCGCCGGCGACCAGATCCGTGCCATTCGCAACGGGGCGAAGATCGTGGTGGGTACGCCCGGTCGTACGCTGGATCTGATCAATCGCAAGAAACTAGTCGTCGACCAGCTGAAGCGGGTCGTGCTCGACGAAGCCGACGAAATGCTCAACATGGGTTTCCAGGAAGAGCTAAACGGCATTCTCGACGCCACGCCGAAGGAAAAGCAGACCCTGCTCTTCTCGGCCACCATGCCGAAGGAAGCCCGGAAGATCTCGACCGATTACATGAATGATCCGTACGAGATCAGTATCGATCATACCGACGCGGGTAATTCCAACATTAGTCACCTTTTCTTTAAGGTCAAGTCCTCCCACCGCTTCGGCCTGCTGAAACTGCTGGTCGAACTGCACCCCGATATGTACGCCGTCATCTTCTGTCGCACCCGCCGCGAGGTGGATGGGGTAGCGGAAGACCTTCGCTTTGCCGGCCAAGCCGCCGATGCTCTCCACGGCGATATGAGTCAGGCCCAGCGCGACGACGTGATGAAGCGCTTCCGCAAAGGACGTATCAAGCTGCTCGTAGCCACCGACGTAGCGGCCCGCGGTCTGGACGTATCCGACCTCACCCACGTCATCAATTACAATCTGCCCGACGCCCCCGAAGTCTACGTACACCGTAGCGGCCGGACCGGACGTGCCGGCAAGGAAGGTATCGCCATCTCCATCGTCAGCGGCCGCGATCAGCGGAAACTGCGCGACATCGAGCGCTACGGAAAGATCGAATTCGAGGAAGCCCCCATCCCGACTCAGGAGGAAGTGTACCGCCAGCGGGCCATCCGCTTCGTCGAGTCGGTCAAGACCGCCGAGATGCAGGACAAGCAGCTCTTTTCCCTCATGCCCGATATCGTCGAAGGCCTGAAGGACCTGGAACGGGACGACCTCATCCAGCAGTTCGTTGCCTTCAGTCTGGCCGACTTCAGTAAGCAGGTCGGCGCCAGCCGCAGCATCGAAGCCCCCCAGGACAAAGACCGCGGCGAGAAGCGCGAGCGTAAGCGCCGGTCCAATGTCAGCTACACCCGCCTGTGTATGGCCGCCGGCCGCAAGCAGGGCTACACCGTTCCCCAGGTCATTGGCATGATCAACCGCAACATCCCCGGTCGCAAGATCGACCTCGGTAAGATCGACCTCCAGAACAACCTCACCTTCATCGACGTCGATGAAACCGAAGCCAAGCGCGTCGTAGCCGCCATGGATGGCAAGAAGGACAAAGGCAACGACCTCAAGCTCAGCATCTACGACGGCGACGTCCCCACCAGTGATGCCGGCCCCCGGAACAAGTACAAGACCTTTTCCAGCAGCGGCCCCTCTAGCTTCAAAAAAGCTAAGAAGAAGCACCGCAAAGGCCAGGGGAAATAGGATTAGTCGTCGGCTTCGCCGCCTGTGTAGGAGGTAGTCGATGACTTCGTCATCGGGGTAGTACAGTAGGTGGATGTTGTAGGCGTTACCCGGACCGCGCTTTCGATCTTTCCGGCTCTTTTATCAGGCGACTCAGGTCGATAACCACACGTGTGTCTATCCATGAAGCCACGGCCCTGGCAAGACAGCGACTAGTGAGCAGGGTCTGCAGCAAGCAGAGTGAGCGAAGGACCGAGCGAGCGTACTACCGCCTACCGTACTACCGCCTACCGTACTACCCGACTACCGACTACCGTACTAAACCCTACCGTACTAAAACATCCCCCAACACCAGATCGCGGTCCACCTTAACCGCCAGCCGCCGCAACAACTTTAGCCACAGCACCGCCGTGATGTAGCAGTCCCCCAGCGCCGTATGCCGGTCGGAAAGCGGGATACTGTACCGCTTGGCCAGGGAGTCCAGGCTGTAATCGTGGGGCGGCGTCCAGTAGCCGGCGGGGCGCAGGCGCCGGGCCAGGTCACCGGTATCCACTACCGTGTTTTGCAGGGTTTGGGCGCCGCGGCGCAGGAGCGAACGGTTAATCATTTCAACATCGAAGGCGATGTGGTGACCCACGATCAGATCTCCCCCGAGGTAAGTCAGGAAGTTGGCTAGCAGGGTAGGTTCGTCGGTATGTTTATACCGGGAGGAGTTCGGAATGATCCCGTGGATGCTTACCGAGTCCGAAGCGTCGAAGCCTTCGGGTACGGGTAAGTAGGTCTCGAACTTGTCGGCCAGGGAGATGCTATTGCCGGTTACCCGCAGGGCTCCCAGACTAAGCATGCGATCGCGTTTGACATCCAGTCCGGTTGTCTCCGCGTCCAGTACGATGATCGATAGTTCGTGTAGCGGGGTGGACGAAGGGGGTAGGGGAGTGTACGTTTCCCGGTAGGCACGGTACCAATCCGGCCAGGTGTCCCGGCCGGGGGTGTTTTTGCCGCCCGTCAGTCTATCCCGTACACGGTGAAGCCAGCTATCCTCCATCACCGGATGTAATTTAGCTGAAACCGGATCTCCAGCAGCTGCTGGATCTCCTTGACCGGTGTGAAACTGTTGCGCAGCAGGAGGCGATGGATCTGGGACAACTCCGACGGCTTTACGA
>JBASAV010000737.1:0-16167 GCA_049650785.1 Lewinella sp.
CGCTGCATCAGCCTTACAGATTGCTGTGCTAAGACCTCCGTCTGAGTAGCCTGACCGGCCCGTTCATCCCTTGCGCTAAGATGAACGGTTTATCTGTCTTACAAACATATGAGGACCTCCGGTCCGAAGCTGTCCGGACACTCGGAAGTCACCTTCCGAGGTCCTATGGCTGCCGGTACCGATTAACGAAGTCCGGGTCGATCTCCACACCGAGGCCGGGGCGGTCGGGCACCCGGATGCGGCCGTCGGTGACCGTGGGCGCTTCCTTCACCAGGTCGTACAGCATGGGATTTCCCCCGAGGGAGTGCTCGATGTAAACGGCCGAGGGGCTACTGAAGGCCAGGTGAACGCCGGCCATAAAGCTGAAGGCGGATCCCCAGCAGTGCGGCGCGAGCTCCAGCTGGTGAGTTTCGGCGAGGGCGGCTACGCGACGGGCCTCGGTGATACCGCCCACGATGGCACAATCGGGCTGCAGGACGTCCACCGCGCCCGCCTGGATGAGGTCACGGAAATCAAAACGGGTGAACTCGCTCTCGCCGGCCGCGATCGGGGTCGTCGTACCCCGCCTAACTTCCGCGGTCCCGGCTTTGTTGTCGGAGGTGACCGGCTCTTCGAACCAGTAGAGATTCAATTCTTCGGTTTGCCGGGCGAAGCGTCGCGCTTCCGTGACGCTAAAGGTACCGTGGGCGTCAGCCATGATGTCGATATCCGGGCCCAGGGCACGGCGGGCCTCCCCTACCCGGTCGACAGTTTTATGTAGCGAATCGTCCATTACGCCTACGCGCATCTTCACGCCGCCGTAGCCATGGTCCACGTAGGATTTGAGTTGATCGCCCAGCTGTTCCTGATCCGCCCAACCGCCACTGGCGTAGCAGGGCATGGCATCCCGGCAGGCCCCGCCCAGCAAGTCGACGACGGGTACGCCGAGCCGCTTTCCCCGCAGGTCCCACAGGGCCATATCGATGCCGCTGAGGGCGGAGATGGTGGTCCCCCGGTTACCGAGGATCGGGAATACCCGCCCCCGGTCCCGCGCGTAATGGTCACGAGTCCCGCTATAGATCGCTTCCCAGGCTGCCGTGATACGGTCCGCTTCCTGCCCTACAAGTTGGGGGGCGAGCTCCTGCTCGATGCAGGTGACGATGGAGGCACAGGCGCCGCTGGCCCCGACCTCTGCTTTGGCTTCGCCGTAGCCTACGTTGCCGTCGGTATCCGTCACCTCCACGAGCGTCATATCGAAGTGGGTGAGTTGGCCGTAGTCCGACCTCCACTGTTTCCCGGCGGGGATGGGGCAGCGCAGCCAGTGGGCCTTTATGGTAGCAATCTTCATAGCAGGGGGAGCAAGGTTTCGGCCGACTTCCGGGTCAGCATGGTATAGAATTCCTCGGTGAGCGCGGAGCTGCCGTGGTCCTCGAGAAACTTACGGGCCTCTTCGGTCAATCCCTGCGGATCGGTATCGATGTTATTCGGGTAGGGATTGGCGGGGGTGCGATCTACGGGGGCGGCAAATTCAACGGACAAGGGACCGGCGAAGCCGGTGCCCTTTACCGCCTGGACGATGCGTGGCCAGTCAAGGTGTCCCATACCGGGTGCCATGCGGTTGTTGTCGGCTACGTGAAAACCCACTAGTCGATCGCCACAGTGCTCGATGGTGGTATAGTAGTCGGGTTCCTCCAGGTTCATGTGGAAGATGTCCAGGCATACGCCACAGTCCGGCCCGCTAGCTTCGGCGAGGGCATAGGCCTGTTCGCCGCGGTTGACGAAGTAGGTTTCAAATCGGTTAATGGGTTCGATACCCAGTCTAATGCCGGCCGCCTGGGCGAATTCGTAGCACTCCTGCATGGAAGCTACCGCCCAGCCCCATTCCTCTTCGGGGCGGGCGCCGGGCATGATCTTACCCACGGTACCCGGCACCACGGAGACCATCGTACCGTTAAGCTCCTTGACCATCGTAATGACGTCCTTGACATACCGGACCGAGGCGGCCCTTTCCCCGGCGTCGGTGGCGAGCAGATTACGCCTGCCTAGCATCAAGGTTACCGATCCCCAGCAGCGGACGTCGTACTTCTTCAGTAGGGTACGGACCTCTTTGGTATCGTAATCGGCGGGGGTCCCCTGAATTTCCAGGTAATCGTACCCAAGGGGCTTTATACGCGCGAGCGTGGCTTCAAGAGGCTCGGCTCGCATCCAGTTGTGAATGGCTAATGGCATGATCGATAGTTAGCGGGTGGGTTTAAATATAGGGCGGCGGAGCGCGGGACCTACCTTTGGAGCAGAACGACCCGATGATGCTGTACCGCTACGCTATCTTTTTCGCTGTACCCCTTCTGTTTCTCCTGGCTTGTGGCAGCGAACGCCCAACCGCGGAGGACGCGATCGGCTCCAGGACCGATTCCACTGCAACCCTATACACCGAGCCCCACCGGCCCCGTTACCATTTCTCTCCGCCCGTCCAGTGGATGAATGACCCGAACGGGATGGTCTACTACGAGGGAGAATACCATCTCTTCTACCAGCACTACCCCGATAGCAACGTCTGGGGACCGATGCACTGGGGGCATGCGGTGAGTGAAGATTTGGTCCACTGGGAAAACCAGCCGATCGCCCTGTACCCGGACTCCCTGGGCTACATTTTTTCGGGTAGTGCCGTGGTGGATCATACTAATAGCAGTGGATTGGGATCGGGAGGTCAGCCCCCACTAATTGCCATTTACACCTACCACGATGTGGAGGCCGAACGCGCCGGACGGGACGACCACCAGACCCAGGCCATCGCTTACAGTAATGACAAGGGGCGCAGCTGGACGAAGTACGACGGCAACCCGGTCATCCCGAACGATAGGCCCATTCGCGACTTTCGCGACCCGAAGGTGACGTGGGATGCCGAGCGCGAGCAATGGGTCATGGCCCTCGCCGCCCAGGACCGGATCATGTTCTGGCGGAGCACAAATCTGACCGACTGGGATCTGCTGAGTGAATTCGGCATGGACCTGGGCGGGCACGGTGGCGTCTGGGAATGCCCCGATCTTTTTCCTCTCCCCGTGGAGGGAAGCGGGGAAACCAAATGGATACTGCTCGTGAGCATCAACCCCGGCGGGCCCAACGGCGGCTCGGCTACGCAGTATTTCGTGGGTGACTTCGACGGGACTACCTTCACCCCCGATCCTACTTTCCTCCCGGAGGTCCAGAACGGGGAGGGCGTGTGGATCGACTACGGACGGGACAATTATGCCGGGGTCACCTTCTCTGACATCCCGGAAAATGACGGACGCCGCATCTTCATCGGCTGGATGAGCAACTGGCTCTACGCTCAGGAGGTTCCTACAACAGTGTGGCGAAGCGCGATGACCGTGCCCCGTAGCCTGACACTACACCGGTTACCAATAGGATACCGGGTATTTTCTACCCCCGTGCGGGAACTCGACAAGCTGCGTGGAACCGCCTCAGAAATACCATCCGGCGCGACTGCCCTCACCACCAATGCAGACGGAACCCAGGAGGTCGATGTCACCTTCCTGACCACTGCGGAAACCGACGAGCCTTTCGGTATCAGCCTGGCCAACGATGCCGGCGAAACCTACCGCATCGGGTACGATCCAATCGCCGGAGAATTCTTCAGCGACCGCAGCGAGGCTGGGGATCATCAGTTTTCGGACGCCTTTGCCGACCGGGAAACCCGTGCCCCCCGCCTTGTAACTTCCGATACCGTTCGCCTCCATCTGCTGCTGGATGTGACTTCCGCCGAACTCTTCGCCGACGGTGGCGCTACCGTAATCACGGAAATATTCTTCCCTTCCGAGCCCTTTGATCGGGTATCGATCTTTAAAGGTGCCGGTACGGAGATCATTGACGGTGAGGCTTTCCCCCTGGAGGGTATTTGGTCGGCGGTGAAATAGCTGATGTCTACCTTCTCCCCGTCGTCGTGGCTGCAGTGCGGAAGCAGGGGAAATCCCTCGAGGAAGGGGAAGTTGGCGTCGAGGTAGCGCAGCTCCGTCCCGGGATAGCGTCGGGCCGCCTGTTTCGCAACGTCCCGCAATACCACCAACAGTTCGGGTTTGACGTAGTGCCGATTAGCCAGCACCGTAAACCAGCGGCCGGGCGCGAGTGCTACCTCGTTGGTTGCTCGAAGCGGTAGCGCTACCCGGCCGAGGGGACGCGCTACCGCGGGGACTATCCATAGGGCGGAAACGGTCAGGAACAGTAAGAGGGAGATCGTGCTGACCAGGCCGCCGCGCCATCCGGGTACCTGGGTGTGGATACGGCGGGCAAGGGGGAGGTGGAGAAGATATAGTAGGCCGCCTACCTGGGTTAATAGGGTTAGGAGGAGTACGGTTAAAATGTGTTTTAGGGGGCGCACGGTGTGGATGGTAACGCGCGGCCGGAGGCCGCATTGTGCTTGCGCGGTCGGAGACCGCTTGCTACATCGCGGTTGGAAACCGCTTTGTACCGTACGCCCTGACTTGACCGTCATTGATGCCTACCAGGAAGAGGTCTTGCCATTTCACCACGCTGCGGGCATCTCCGCGTACGGACCAGTAATCCGGCAGGACTTCCGGTTCACCGGAATCGCCGAGGGTGATAGCCAGGCCGGTACCGGCGTCCAGACGGCCGTGCAGGACTTCAATGGCATAGTCATTTTGCACCGCCAGCAGTGCCGGCCGGCCGTCGGGGAGCGTGGTGGACACGGCATCCCGGATAGGGGCGGTCTGCCCCGTCGCCGGAAGAAAGTGCGGGATAAACGTGCCATCCCCCCGGTTTTCAAACCAGGCGGAGCGGAACTCCCGTGCTTCCAGTCTTATTCCTTTGTCGGTGAGTTTGGGCATCTCCGCGTCCGTCCAGGTACCGTAGGTAGCGTAGTCCGGAAACTGCCTTTTTAGACCAGGTAGCTGCCGGGCGAGCGTATTACGGGGATGAACCGGGTGGGATTTCCCCTCCAGGTATGCGCTCACGATCGGGTCGATCGCCCCGTTGCCGTCGTAGTCGTCAGCGTGGACCACCAGGGGAGCGTGGGCGGAGGCGGTATACAGGCTGTTCAGCCCCAGGTTCCCGGCCAGGAGGTCCACATCGCCGTCGCCGTCCAGGTCATTCGGGATGAGGCTGTACCACCAGCCCACCAGATTAGGATCGGTGGGTTGGGCGGCCCATCCATCCGGCTCGTTGAGGAGGATGCGCAGGCTGTTATACTCCCCTACCGTAGCCAGATCGGGACGCCCATCGCCGTTCAGGTCTTTCCACACGGCCCCCGTGATCATGCCGGCATCGACTTCCTCCGCTACGGAAAAGCGGCCAAAGTCGTTGCGCAGAACGTAAGAAGTAGGCGGCAGGGGATACTTCCCGGAAAGCTGCCGCGCCCCCACAAATAGATCCAGATCACCGTCACCGTCCAGGTCCGCCGCGGCTACCGCAGCAGTGGGTACCAATAATTCGGGAAGGGCGTCCGGTACCAGCTCGAAACGGCCGTCTACATTCTCGTAAAGCAGGTCCCGGTAGTTTTCGTCCCGCCCGTCGAATTCACTACTGCCGTTGCCAACGTACAGGTCTTCATCACCGTCTCCGTCGTAGTCTAACAGTAGGAGGCGGGTGGACTCGGGACTTTCCGTTTCCGCAAGGCTCTGTACCTGCGCTCCGCCGCCCAAATCGTATACGGTAACCGGCTGACCCGCTGCTCCGCCAACAATCAGTTCCCCCGATTCGGTGACGGCCAGGGCCGGACCGTCGTGGCTGTTGTCGCGTAGCTTTAGCGCGTAGCGGTCGAAGTCGGAATAGTAGGATTCCTGGTGGCGGGGCAGCCATTCCAGGATTACCGGTTGCAGCGCCACGGCAGCGGCGGCGGAAGCGGGCGGCGGCGGCGCAGGTAGTGAGCTATTCCCGAATGGGATAGTTAATTCCCGGTCCGCGGTCATTTCCCGCAGCACCGAACGCTTGCCCCCGGGCCAGGCCACAACCACGGAATCTATTTGCGTTCTCGTTCCCAATCCGAAGTGGAGGCGCGGGTCTACCGTTGAGAGGTAGCCGCGTTGCCGCTGCTGCTCGGCCGTTAGGAGCAGATCCCCGGCGAACAGTTGCACGGTGGCGCCGAGTCCGTCGGGGTTACCGCTGGGCCCCTCCAGGCGTACCGTCAGGTAGTGTGTCGAGTCAGGGGCAGTTTCCCGGCTCATATTCCGGTATATCCGGGCCGGCTGGTTGATGTTGTTGGTGACCAGGTCCAGGTCCCCGTCGTTGTCGAGATCGACCGTTACGGCCCCGTTGGCGTAGGTGGGATCGTTCGGTAGCCAGTCGGTGACGGTGAAGCGCAGGTCCCCCTGGTTGCGGAAGATGAAGTCGCGCTGGTACACCCCGCCGACGTCATCGAGCGCGCGGGCAATCGATTGGTAGCGGGCCTCCTGGGTTCCGAACATGTCCGCCTGCTGGGCATAATCGATAAAATCCCGGTTGGTCACGTCCCGGGGGTACCCGTTCGAAATGAAGATATCCCGCCGCCCGTCGTTGTCGAAGTCGGCCAGCAGGGGGGCCCAGCTCCAGTCAGTAGCGGCCACGCCCGCCTGTAGGGCCACATCGCTGAAAGTTCCATCGCGGTTATTTACCTGTAAGGTATTCCGGACGTACTGGGTATTGTAGCCTCTCCGCTCCTCTTCGTCGTAGGCGGCGTGGGGGATATCTGAAAACATGGTCTTGCGTCGCAGATTATCGTCGGGAAGCATGTCGACGGTCATAATTTCCGGGTAGCCATCGTTATTCAGATCCGCAATGTCTACGCCCATGGTATTCTTGGACTGGTGGGGCATGCGGTCGTTGATTTCATCCGTGAAGGCACCCTCCCGATTGATCAACAGAAAGTCGTTCGACATGAAGTCATTCCCTACGTAGAGATCAGGATAACCGTTGCCGTCGAAATCCTGTACACTGACCCCGAGGCCCCACCCTTCGGTGCGCAGCTGATCGGCAATTTCGTACCGCAACTCCCCGCCCGGAACGGAAACGTTCCGGTAAAGGCGGTCCATGCTGGCTCCCCTGCCCAGCGTATCCGTGCCCTTGGCAATCGTTCGGGGATAGTTCTCCAATGAATTATTGAGGACGTACAGATCAAGGCGCCCGTCCTGGTCGTAATCCAGCAGAGCCGCCTGCGTTCCGAATCCGGAGTCGGCGACGCCCGCGGCAGCAGCTACCTCCCTGAACCGGGGAATACTGTCCGGACCGGAAGGCCCATCGTTGAGGTATAGCAGATTCGGACTCGGCCGCTCGTCTCCGGGATGCAGTACCGAAAGGTAGATGTCTTCGTAGCCGTTGCCGTCGACGTCACCCACGGCGACGCCGGCGCACCATTGCTCCGTAGTCAGGCCGGCCGCCTGGGTCACCTTGCGGAACGTACCGTCGGTATTCTGGAGATACAACTCGCTCGACACCAGATTACCGGAAAAGAAGAGGTCATAGCGACCGTTCCGGTCGAAATCTCCGATCCCTACTCCACCGCCGTTATAGAGGTATTCGTACTGCAGGATATTGACCGTATCGTTTTCGGAAAGGGTATTAGCGAAATCAACACCCACGTCTTCCGGAGCAAGCAGCTCGAAGTGGTGCCCCTCCGGATCGGAGCAGGCAAACGGGATGAGCAGGGCTAGAAAATACAACCATCGCATAACGGTAGACTTGGGCTAGAAACACAATGGGGACCGTATCCGGTTGGACACGGTCCCCATTGGTGGAACAAATTACGTGGAACCGACTAGTTATAGCCGGGGTTCTGATCGTCCTGGCTGATCTCCGTGTTCGTGATAATTTCCTGCAGGGGGATGGGCAACAGGAGCTCCCGGTCTACCCAGTAATCCAGGTAATCGGCAGCATCAATGACACCGTAGCGGTCCCACCGGCGAAGGTCGCGGGCACGAATAGCCTCCGAAGCCAGTTCCTTACCACGCTCGTCGATGATCGCCTTTATCAACTCTTCCTGCGACTCATTCGGTACGCAGCTGTCTTCCAGATCGGGCACACCGGCACGCTCCCGCACCTGATTGGCGTAGTCTCTCGCTGCCTCGGGGTTGCCCTGACGGGCCTCAATCTCGGCGAGCAGCAGCAGTACGTCTGCGTAGCGCATCAGGATGTAGTTGGTGGTCGAGGTGTAGAAGTCTCCGGGATTCACTTTGTAGTAAACTCCGTACTTGTACCAGCTAGCGTTGATGTCCGTACCCTGGTAGTCGATAGCCGGGCTGTTCGGACGGGCGTCATCGAATACCTCGCTACCGTCAGCGTAGGTATCGCCTTCGAAGATGACGGTTTCCTTGAGGCGGGGGTCGGTGTAATCGCAATCGCCCAGCTCATTCTCGTAGAGGTTGACGAGGTCGGAGGTCGGGGCGATGTTGCGCCAGGCCTTGCCGTACTCCTGGGCGCGGACCGACTTAGAGTCGGAGCCGTCACCGGTACCGAAACCGTTCCAGTTGTAGTCGCCGATCGGGGCATACACCACCTCGAAAAGGCTCTCGTCGGTGAAACCGTTCTCTTCGGTGAAGAGGTCACTGAAATTGTCTACCAGGGAGTACTGATTGGATTCAACGATGGACTCCAAGGCTTCCTTGGCGCCCTCCAGGTTGTCGGTCTCCATGTAGCTACGTCCCAGGTAACCGAGGGCCGAGCCGCGGGTCGCGCGACCTAGGCTGGCGTCACTGCGGGTCTCGGGCAGGTTTTCAGCGGCAAACTGAAGGTCGGCCTGCGCCTGGGCGAAAGCTTCTTCCCGGGTGCTGCGTGGCTGAAAGCCTTCGAGCGTGGTCAGACGAGTGGTGTAGATCGGAACACCGCCCCACTGGGTGGCGAGTTCGTTGTAGGCCCATCCACGAAGGAAGCGAGCTTCACCGGCAAGAGCGGCTTTGACGTCCTCGTCGACGGTGGTATTCGTTTCGATACCGTCCAGAGCGGTATTGGCGCGGTGGATAAGCAGATAAAGAGCGGTCCAGTGCTCCCTCATTTCGTTGTCTGCGGGCGCGGCGTTACCGCCGGGGATCGACAGCAGAATGGTCAGTGAGGAGGTTGGGATATGGTGGTCGTCCCGCATATCGTTGATGAAGAAATACCAACGGCTTACGAGGGGGCCGGAGCGCAGGGTAGAGTAGGCACTGAGGACGGCGGACTCTATCTGCTGCTCGTTCTGAAAATAATTTTCCGGTACGACGCGGCCCGGATCGAGGCGAGTCAGATCTTCCTCCGCACAGCCGAAACCGAGCGCGAGGAGACTGAATAAAAATATAGCTTTCAACTTCATGATCGCAAGATGTTGTAGTGATTGAATAAAACCCCGTGACCGCTCCACCCCTATATACGCTAACGTACGCGGGGGTGGAGGGTTGCGGATTGAGAGGTGCCTAGAATCCGATCTGGGCACCGAAAATGAAGGAACGGGCATTAGGATAATCTCCGTTGTCGAAGCCCGTTTCGGTGAGGGCTCCGCCGATTTCCGGGTCAAGACCGCTGTAACCGGTGAGGGTCAGCAGATTTTGGCCCGTCAAGTACAGGCGAAGATTAGATAGCACACCGTCGTCCGAAAGAGGAAGGGTGTAACCGACGGTCAGGGCCTTCATCCGCAGGTACGAGCCGTCTTCAACGAAGCGGTCGGATACACGACGGTTATTGTTGGGGTCATCGGCGATAACCCGTGGCACATTGGTGTCAGTATTCTGCGGCGTCCAGGCGTCCAGTACCACGGTACCGACGTTAAACAGACGCTGCGACTGGGAGAGCAGCGAGCCGACGCCGTTGTAGACGTCGTTGCCCTGCGAACCCTGGAAGAAAACGTTGAAGTCGAAGTTGGTGTAGCGGGCATTGAAATTGAAGCCGTAGGTGAAGTCGGGCAGGTATTTGCCGATAATCACGCGGTCGGCTGCGTCAATGGTTCCGTCGCCGTTCTGGTCCACGAAGCGGAGATCACCGGCGGCGGTCGCCTCGTCCTGGAACGCTGCCTCATCGACCTCGGACTGGGACTGAAAGATGCCGTTCGTTTCCCATCCGAAGAAGCTGTAAACCGGGTCACCGGCACGCGTGACGGTTGAGTTGAAGCTACCCGTGAATTCGATATCGTTGTTTCCTTCAATGACGTCGCCTTCGTTGGCCAAGCTGAGTACTTCGTTGGAGTTGGTACTGAGGTTAGCCGAGACGTTCCACTGGAAGTCGCTGTTCGGGTTACCGTAGTACTGTCCCTGAAATTCGAAACCGTTATTCTGCAGGGCACCGATGTTCTGCGAGGTAGTCGCTACGCCGGCCGAGGGGGGCAGGGCGATCTGGAGGATAAGGTTGTCGACTTGCCGGTCATAGTACTCCATGCTGAAGTTCAGACGGTTGTTGAAGAAGCCCATGTCCAGGCCGACGTTCAACATGTCCGTAAGTTCCCACCGCAGTTCCGGGTTAGCCAGCGTATTGATGTAGCTGATCGTTGGCTGGTTGCTGCCTCCGAAGACGGGTCCGATCGTATTGTTGATGGGATCCTGGAAGGCATAGGGTCCAAGACCGATAGAGCCGGTACGACCGTAGCTTACCCGTGCCTTCAGCAGGCTGAATGGGGTATCGTCCATGAAGGACTCCTCGCTGATGTTCCAGCCCAGGGCTCCCGCGGGGAAGTTTTCGGTCTGGAAGCCAGGAGCGAAGATCGAAGATCCGTCGCGGCGGAAACTGAAGGTAGCGTAGTACTTACCCTGGAAACCGTAGGTAACCCGCGATACTAAGGACCGGAGAGTGGTTTCGTTCGGGGCCAGCGCACCGGGGAGTACCCGTAGGTCGGCACCTCCCTCCAGGACACCCAGTACGGGGTTAGGCTGGGTAACGGTCAGGGCCAGGGGGGTGTACCGGCTGTTCTGAATCTCGCCGACCAGAACTGCGTTGATGCTGTGATCTCCGAACAGACGATCGAAGTTCAGCAGGCCGTGGTAGATCGGGCTGAAAGTGGTATTCCGGTTCTCCGCAACGGTATTGTTGTTATTGGGAGAGGTCGATTGGTAAATCGGTACCCGGTTGTAATTGCGGAAGTTCTGGTAGTTACCGCCAACGAAGGCCTGTGCTTCCAAACCGTCTAGCAGTTCGTAGGTCAGGTAAGCCGTTCCCAGCATCTTGAAAACGCGGTCGCGGTTTTCCAACAGGTTGACGGCCAGGGCTGGGTTACCGGGGTCGGCAATATCCAGACCGGAGGAGGCACCGGAGTATCCTCCTACATTGTTGGGGTTAATGATGGGCTGATAGGGCAGTGACTGGATGGCTTGCAGAAAGAGCTGACGACCACCAAGTTCGGGCTGAATGCCGCGTTCGTCATTGACCAGCAGAAGTGTCTGGCCGAACTTGAAGCGACCGTTCTCACTGATGGTATGCTCGCTGTTGATGCGGAAGTTGAAGCGTTCGTAGGGGGAACCCTTTACGACGCCTTCCTGCTTCAGGTAACCGAACGAACTAAAGAAGGAAGAGCGTTCGCCACCTCCGGTAATGTGAAGGGAGTTCTGGGTAAGCAGGCCATCCTGAAAGATGGCATCCTGCCAGTCGGTTTCCGTCTGCCGGAAGGTTTGTCCCGATCCTTCATAAGTCTCGGTGTCTAAATCACGGGGGAGGGGCCCGCCGTTGAAGATTTCCGCGTACTGGATATACTGCTCGGTATTGAGGAGATCGTAGCGACGGGGCTGGGTCTGTACACCGACGGTTGATTCCAGGCTCATGCGGAGGCCCTGCGTATTGGCGCCTTTCTTCGTTTCAATAATAATGACACCGTTGGAGGCCCGGGAACCGTAGACGGCCGTTGCGGAAGCATCCTTCAGTACGTTGATGCTGGCGATGTCGCGGGAATCAAACTGGTTCAAGCCACCGGCACCTGGAACACCGTCTACTACGTAGAGCGGGCCGGAGCCGAAGCTGATAGAACCGATACCCCGTACTTGAATGAGGGGAGCAGCGCCGGGCGAGCCCCCGCTGGTCACCTGCACGCCGGCCAGCCGGCCCTGAATGGCTTCACCCAGGTTACTGACGGTCAGGGCGGCAACTTCCTCGGCGTCGATGGACGAAACGGCGCCGGTGACCGCCTCGCGGCGCTGGCTACCGTAGCCTACTACGACCACCTCGTCGATAACGTTGGCGTCGGCTCCGAGCGTAACGTCGATAACGCTTTGGCCCTCAATGGGCACCTCCTGTGAGGTAAACCCGATATAGGAAAAGCGAAGGACGGAACCTTCCGGAGCCGTAAGGCTGTACTCGCCATCCAGATCGGTGACGGTACCGGAACTACTTCCAACTACCAGAACGTTCACGCCGGTCAGCGGAAAATTATCTCCGTCAGTGACCGTGCCCGTAACCGTGGTCTGGGACCAGGCGACGCTGGTCAGCAGGCATAGAAGTAGAGTTACCGATACGCATTTGCGTATTAAAATGATCATAGTATGATGTATTCTTGCGTTACACAATCGATTTCGTAATGGCAGAAGGATTTTCAGTGCCGGAGAGCAAAAGTATCATTTAAGCGCAGCTTTTGTTAATTTATGCTCAGCTAAAATGAAAGTTTTTGTCTAAACGACACTTGTTAGACAAACGCTGCTCCCCGATAAAATTTTTCCATCCCGATCGGTCCAAAGATAAATGCCCGCCCTGAGATCGACTGTCTACCGGGCCATTTACCTTTATTATATGTCAATCCTCCTCCGCTTATCCCTACTCTGCCTACTCGCCTGCTCACCGAGCAATGACACGCACGAGTCAGCGCCCTACTTCGACCGCACTGACCGCGACGACGCACTGGCCGGCGGCGCGCGGATGATCCCGATCTCCACGCCCGCCGGTGAATTTCAGGTCTGGACGAAACGCGTTGGTAATAATCCGGATAAAAAGGTCTTGTTGCTACACGGCGGCCCCGGCAACACCCACGAATACTTCGAGGCGGCGGACAGCTACTTCCCCGGAGAGAATATTGAATATTACTATTACGACCAGCTGGAAAGCGGGCGCAGCGATCATCCCGGCGACTCCACCCTCTGGACGATCGACCGTTTCGTCAGCGAGGTGGATCAGGTCCGGCAGGCACTTGGATTGGACGCCGATAATTTCTATTTGCTCGGTCACAGCTGGGGCGGTATTCTGGCGATGGAATTTGCTTTCGCCCATCCGGAGGCGCTGAAGGGTCTCATCATTTCCAATATGATGTCCAGCATTCCTGATTACAATCGCTACGCCCAGGAGGTACTCGGTCCACAACTGGATCCCAATATTCTGAAGGAAATCCAGGAGCTGGAAGCCGCGGAGGACTACGGCAACCCACGCTACACCGAGCTCCTAATGGAAAACTACTACGCCGAGCATGTACTGCGTATGCCCGTATCGGACTGGCCCGAGCCCGCCCTGCGCGGAATGGAGAACGTGAACTACGACGTCTACCTCGCCATGCAGGGCCCCAGCGAATTCGGCATTCACCCGAGCGCCAGCCTGGCCGACTGGGATCGCAGCGGCGACCTCAGCCAGATCGAAGTACCTACCCTGGTCATCGGCGCGGAGCACGATACCATGGACCCCGACCACATGGAATGGATGGCCGAAGAGCTACCCAATGGCCACTACCTCTACCTCCCAGACGGTAGCCACATGGCGATGTACGACGACCAGGAGCGGTACTTCTCGGGGGTGGTGGATTTCATTGAGGAGATCGACAATACAAGCAATAGCCAGTAGCTTAGTGGGTTACACACCGTCAGCCCGAAAGAGCGAGACAGTCTCGGAGAATGGTAAATATATATTTTCGTCCGCCCCTGCTTTTTCGCAACGATTAGTTGGAAATGGTATTCTCTGTTGAATCAAAATCCGATTATCATGGCTAGTGAAAACGCCCATCTCGATTCAACCATTAAATCACTCGACCAAGGCCTCGAAAAGGCTAAGTCAGGTGCTACCCGCAGCATCAACAGTTGGGTAGACACCCTCGGTGACTCCGACGACGAAGACCTGACCCAGATCGCCGACGAACTCGAAGAGCTAGGTGATCTGCTCGGTGAAGACGATACCACGCCCGCCCAATTGAAGAAGGCGCTGACCTCCCTCGGCAAGAAGACCACCGCTGTCGCTAGTCAGGCGGAAGGAGCTACCGCCGATAAGATCAAGGCATTGGGTAAGCAACTTACGGACGCGGCTAAGTCGCTGTAGGTCCTAGGTTTTAAGTTTTTGGAAAGCAGATCCGACGAGTGTTGGGTCTGCTTTTCTGTTTCTGGCGCGGTCGGAAACCGCTTTTTACTGGCGCTGCCGGAGGCAGCATCGTACCGTGCCTACCCGTTCACCCGGTCTATGTAGGCTTCTACGTCATACTTGCGGTCGAGACCGCCGCGGGTCATGGTGCGAAGCTTGCCGAAGACGTCGCGTTCCGTCCAGCCGCGATCGTGCAGGCCGAAGAGCCAGAGTACGTTGGTATAGCTATTGGGATCACGGCCGTCCATGAAGTATTTGTTATTCAGGTAGAGCGTGGTTTCGTAGGCGTACTGGTAGGTATTGGTGTAGGTGATAATCTGTTTGCCCCAGTACATGCGCATGTAATTAGGTAGGAAGCCACGATCACGCATCTCCTTCATGGAGGCGTTCCAGGCCTCGTCGTCGGTTTCGCCGTTTTCGAGTTGCTCGCGGGTGTAGTGGTGGGGGCGTTTGTCGCTTTCGTGCTTTTCCATGGTTTTCTGAGCCCAATCGGGTACGGCTTCCAGGCTGTCGTAGGTATCGGGGGCGTACCAGACAAAGTTGTGGGCGAGTTCACGGCGGACGACAAACTCCTCAATGTAACCTTCCCGGTCGCTCTTCGGGGCACTGGAATCATTCACCTTCCGATACAGTTCGCAGGGACTGATTTGCCCGAAGTGTAGATACGGGCTGATGTGGCTGGTAGCATCTTCGGCGGGTTCCAGTCGCCCGTCGGCGTACCCCTCCAGGTCGGAGCGCAGGAAGCGGGTAATCCGTTTCCGTGCCTCGCTGGTGCCGCCGATGAACTCGTCCACCGGCTTGACGTCACGATCGACCTTCAGTTGATCCAGTACTCCGCTCACGCTATCCAACTCCGTATCGCCACGGAGGTGGACGCGCTTACTGGGATTGTCTGGCTTGGTTTCGGTGACTTCCTCGCTGAATTGCTCCACCTTCCCCATGATCTTCTTGCGGATGGTGCGGGCGGCGTACTCCTGTTTGTCGCTGGCGGTTTCTACCGGTACCACTACGTTCCCTTCCACCTGCACCAGCGGCACCTCCAACTTATCGGCAGCGTCGGACCGCCATTTCCGTTCGTGGCGGGTGTAAGACCGGTCGGTGACCACGGCGCAGACGTCGTGCTCCTCCACGAAGCCGGCTATTTTCTCCGCCCGCGGACCGTGCAGCAAAATAAACTTGATGCCACGCTCCGTGATGCGATCGGCGGCCTCCTTGATGCCCTCGATCAGAAACTTGTAGTGACGCAAATTCGCTTCCGGGAAGTCGTCGATCAGGGTAAAGACGACCACGCAGTAGGTATCCAGATCATTGGCCCAGCGGATGGCGTATTCCAGGGCGGGATTCTCGTAGGCCCGCATGCTTTCCTGCATCCAATAGACGATGTATTTGCCGTCTTCCTTTAGCTCTTTATCGTTGAGTTGCTGGAGCCGCTCGGGGGCTACGCTGAAGTTTTTTAGCTCTTCCATACCGGCGTAACGGTAGATGCTGGCGTTGGTTTTTGTGGGCTTGTGCTCCTCGCTTCGCTTGGAGGGGTTCGGGGAGGGAGGGTCGCTGCGCGACAGAAGGGTTACCCGGGAGGAAAGGAGGGACCCGGAGTTTCGCTGAGGTGATAGGCGCCTGGCGGCGATGGTTAAACACGGAGGTGCCACGGAGGGCTTCACGGAGGTAGCACAGGGATGAAAGATGAGGGGTCGCTGCGCGACGAAGGGTTACCGCAGAGGAAAGGAGCAACGCCGAGTTTCGCGGAGCTGCATAGGCGCCTGGCGGCGGTGGTTAAACACGGAGGTGTTACGGAGGGCTTCACAGAGGTGCCACAGAGACGAAAGGTAGAGGGGTCGCTGCGCGACGAAGGGTTACCGCAGAGGAAAGGAGTAACGCCGAGTTTCGCGGAGCTGCATAGGCACCTGGCGGCGGTGGTTAAACACGGAGGTGCCACGGAGGGCTTCACGGAGGTGCCACAGAGATGAAAGATAGAGGGTCGCTGCGCGACGG
>JBASAV010000738.1:0-11906 GCA_049650785.1 Lewinella sp.
CGCGCTGGCCATCGTGACCGAGTGGGCCGTTTTCCGGACCCCGAACTTCGACAAGATGAAGGAGCTACTCAAGGAGCCCATCGTATTTGACGGTCGTAACCTTTACGATACGGACCGCATGCGGGAGAACGGATTTCATTACGACAGCATCGGCCGTCAGGCGGTGGAAGTCTAATTCCGTTACAACCAGCAAAGAATGTCTCCCAACAATAAGATTTACGTCGCCGGCCATCGCGGGATGGTCGGCTCCGCCATCGTGCGTCGACTGGAACGGGCGGGTTACGAAAACATCGTAACTCGCACCAGCCGGGAACTCGATCTGCGCAACCAAGCGGCGGTAGCGGAATTCTTTGCCGCCGAGCGACCAGAATACGTCTTCCTGGCTGCCGCTAAGGTGGGCGGGATACTTGCCAACAACACCTATCGCGGGCAGTTTCTGTATGACAACCTCATGATCGAGGCCAATGTCATTGAGGCAGCCCGGGTCCATGAGGTTAAGAAGCTTCAGTTCCTGGGTTCTTCCTGCATTTACCCAAAGCTGGCCCCCCAGCCGCTGACGGAAGATGCCCTGCTGACGGGTCCGCTGGAGGAAACAAATGAACCCTACGCCATTGCCAAGATCACCGGTATCAAGCTGTGTGACGCCTACCGCTCACAGTACGGCTGTGACTTCATTTCGGTGATGCCAACGAACCTGTACGGTCCTAATGACAACTACGATCTCCAGAGCAGCCACGTGCTGCCCGCCCTGATCCGTAAGTTTCACGAGGCCAAGAAGGAAAGTAAGCCGGAAGTGGTGATGTGGGGAACCGGTTCCCCCAAGCGGGAATTTCTTCACGCCGACGACCTGGCCGATGCCTGTGTTTTCCTGATGCAGGAATTCAGCGACTACGGCTTCGTCAATGTCGGCACGGGGGAAGACCTGAGTATTCTTTCCCTGGCCGAGACGATCAAGGATGTGGTCGGCTACGAAGGTGAAATCACGCACGATCTCTCCAAACCGGATGGTACCCCGCGCAAATTGATGAACGTGGACAAGCTGCATAACATGGGCTGGTCACACGATATCGAGCTGCAGGAGGGTATTGAGCGGGTTTATCGGGATTTGGAAACTCAGGATTGGTATTAATTCCCGGGTTAAACCTCGCAAAAGCAAGGGGGATCACGACGGTGTCGTGATCCCCTTTTTCGTTGCGGCCGGAGGCCGCATTTTACTGGCGCTGTCGGAGACAGCATTTTACCGGCCGAGGGCCTTCACCATCGTGGTACCAATATCGGCGGGGCTCTTCACCACGTGCAGGCCGCACTCTTCCATGATCTTCATCTTGGCTTCGGCGGTGTCTTCGTGGCCACCCACGATGGCACCGGCGTGGCCCATCGTCCGTCCTTTCGGGGCAGTCTGGCCGGCTATGAAACCGACGACCGGCTTGGTGCCGTGTTCCTTAATGTAGCGGGCAGCGTCGGCTTCCATGGTTCCGCCGATCTCGCCGATCATGATGATTCCTTCGGTATCGGGGTCATTCATCAGCAGTTCGACGGCATCCTTGGTTGTCGTTCCGATGATCGGATCACCACCGATACCGATACAGGTGCTCTGTCCCATACCGGCTTTCGTTACCTGGTCCACGGCCTCGTAAGTAAGCGTACCCGAACGGCTGACGATCCCGATCTTACCGGGCTTATGGATAAAGCCGGGCATAATACCGCATTTAGCTTGTCCGGGAGTAATCACGCCGGGGCAGTTGGGGCCGATAAGGCGGGTGTCGTAGTCGTCGATGTACGACCGCACCTTCACCATATCCTGAACCGGAATTCCCTCCGTGATACAGATAATCACTTTGATACCCGCATTAGCTGCCTCCATAATGGCATCGGCCGCGAAGGGGGGTGGCACGAAGATGACGGATACGTCGGCTCCGGCTTCCTTGACGGCTTCCGCTACGGTGTTGAAGACCGGGCGGTCGAGGTGCGTTTGCCCGCCCTTGCCGGGGGTTACTCCACCGACGACATTGGTGCCGTATTCGATCATCTGCTCGGCGTGGAAGCTACCTTCCTTACCGGTGATGCCCTGTACAATTACGTTTGAATCTTTAGTGACTAGAACTGCCATCTGATATTTTAAAAAGGTTTCTGGTTGGGTCCGATTGGTCCCCTAGTTATCTACGATGATGAAGACATCTTCATCGTCCTGTTGCATGTAGTAATTTTCCCGTGCGAATCGCTCCCGGTTCATCTCCATATCCAGCTTTTCCGCCTCCGCCTCCGCCGTCAGGTGGTCGTAGCGTTCCAGATCGGCCTCCAGGCGATTCACGGTGCTGTGCAGACGGAACTGGGTACCCACATCATGCCGGTCGATGAAGATCATCAGCACCAGGAAAAGAAGCAACGTCACGAAATATCGGTTACGCAGGTAGGCCGGAATACTATTCCAGTACGTGGCGAGCGGATTATTCGTTTTGCGGCGTGCCATAATGGGATGATCGTTGTCGGGTGAAGATAGGGAATTGTAGATAGGAGTCAGGGAATAGGATATAGGTTATAGGGTTTGGTGCCTAGTATATGTTCGCACATCTCTAAACCTTGGGTCGCGGAAAGGCGGCCTATTTCCTATAACCTGTCTCCTTCCCCCTTACTTGCCCCGTCCGATCTTCTTCAGCAGATCCCGTCCCGGGAAGTAAGCCGTCTCGGCCAGTTCTTCTTCGATGCGCAGCAGCTGGTTGTACTTCGCGATGCGATCCGAACGGCTGGCGGAGCCGGTCTTGATCTGACCGGTATTCAGGGCCACGGCCAGGTCGGCAATGGTGGTGTCTTCCGTTTCGCCGCTGCGGTGGCTCATTACGCTGGTGTAACCAGCCCGGTGGGCCATGCTGACGGCATCGATGGTCTCAGTCAGCGATCCGATCTGGTTTACCTTGATCAGGATGCTGTTAGCGCAACGTTCCTTAATACCCCGGCTGAGGCGTTCGGTGTTGGTCACGAACAGATCGTCGCCTACCAGTTGGCAGCGGCCACCAATGGCGCTGTTCAGGGCGGTCCAGGCACCCCAGTCATCCTCGTCCAAGCCGTCTTCGATACTGAAAATGGGGTACTTGTCGACCCAACCCTTCCAGTAGTCGACCATGGCACCGCTCTCTATCTCGCGGCCGTCCGACTTATGGAAACGGTAGACACCGTTGTCGCTGTCGTAAAATTCAGAAGCAGCGGCATCCATGGCGATCATGATCTCGTCACCGGGTTTGTAGCCGGCCGACTCGATGGATTTCAGGACGATCTCGATGGCCTCCTCGTTACTCTTGATATTGGGAGCAAATCCGCCTTCGTCACCTACGTTAGTGCTGTAGCCCTTACTCTTCAGTACTTTCTTCAGGTGGTGAAAGGTCTCTACACCCATACGTAGGGCCTCGCTGAAGGTATCGGCACCGAGGGGCAGGATCATAAATTCCTGGAAGTCGATGCTGTTGTCAGCGTGGCTTCCCCCGTTGAGGATATTCATCATCGGTACGGGCATGGTATGCGCGTTTACGCCACCGATGTAGCGGTAGAGGGGCTGGTTAAGCTCCAGGGCGGCGGCTTTAGCGCAGGCCAGACTAACGCCTAGAATGGCATTCGCCCCAAGCTTGCTCTTATTGTCGGTGCCGTCCAGATCGATCATCGTTTCGTCGATGTAGCGCTGGTCGGTGACTTCGACACCAAGTAATTCCTCGGCGATTTTTTCCTCTACGTTATCGACGGCCTTCAGAACGCCCTTACCCATGTAGACATCCTTATCGTCGTCACGCAGTTCCACGGCTTCGTACTTGCCGGTACTGGCACCACTGGGGACGGCCGCGCGGCCGATGGCTCCTTCGGCGGTGACGACTTCCACCTCGACGGTGGGGTTGCCGCGGCTGTCTAAAATCTGGCGGGCGCGGATGTCTAGGATACTACTCATGGTTCGTGTTATTTTAGTTTTTTATGGGCGGCGGTGCGCAGGAAGTAAGATAAACCTGCTGTGGCCTATTTTTTCTGAAGACGCTCCTTGATAAGGTCAACGAATTGATCGAACAGATAGGCTGCATCGTGCGGTCCCGGGCTCGCTTCCGGGTGGTACTGCACGCTGAAGGCGGGCTTACCCACCACCCGGATACCTTCGATGGTATCGTCATTTAAATTCCGGTGGGTGATTTCCACGATGTCCAGGTTCTGCTCGATGGCCTCCGGACTGACGCCAAAACCGTGGTTCTGGCTGGTGATCTCGCTCTTACCGGTCAGGAGATTGTGGACCGGATGGTTGATTCCGCGGTGACCGTGGTGCATTTTATAGGTAGGAATTCCTACCGCCCGGGCCAGTATCTGGTGCCCCAGGCAGATGCCGAACATCGGCTTATTCTCCGCCAGCATCCCCTTGGCGGTTTCCACCGCGTAGTCCATGGCACCGGGGTCTCCGGGGCCGTTGCTGATGAACAGGCCGTCGGCGCCGAAGCGGTTGATCTCCTCCATAGTGGCGCGGGCGGGGAACACCTTGACGTAGCAGTCCCGGCTGACGAAATTGCGCAAGATGTTCTTTTTCGTGCCCAGGTCCAGGACGGCGACTTTGATGGGGGCATTAGCATCACCCATGGTGTACGCCTCCTTGGTTGTGACGTGGCTACTCAGTTCCAGACCTTCCATATTCGGGGCCGCATCGAGTTGCTTTTTCAGGTCCTTCAGATCGAAGTTGTCGCTGGATATGATGGCGTTCATGGCTCCCTTGCTACGGATGTGCCGGACGATGGCCCGGGTATCGACGTCGCTGATACCGACGACGCCTTCCCGCTCAAAGTACTCCTGGATGGAGGCCTGCGCCTGGTGGCGGCTATAGGGGACGGTGAAATTCTTGCAGATCAGGCCGGCAATCTTCACGTTGTCGGACTCGACGTCGGTGTCCTTGGTGCCGTAGTTTCCGATGTGGGCGTTGGTGGCCACCAGGATTTGCCCGTAGTAACTGGGGTCGGTGAAGATTTCCTGGTAACCCGTCATGCCTGTATTAAAGCAGATCTCTCCGATGGTCGTACCAATCTTGCCGGCAGCTTTGCCTTCGTAGGTGGTTCCGTCTGCCAACAGCAGAATCGCGCGTTTTTCGCTCATAGATGGACGGGCTTGTACGTAGTGCGCGCAAAGATAGGTAAATGTCGTTGCCGGGTCAGTTGGAAGGTTTATTCTCTCCTTCCAAAAGCGCCGGGGTTTTCCGACGCTGACTATCTAAGCCGTTACTTAACTTGACGTGGTGAAGAATACGGAAGAAAACACCTATGATGCCATCGTGGTAGGCACCGGCATTAGCGGCGGGTGGGCGGCCATGGAACTGTGCCGTGCCGGCCTGAAGACCCTGGTGCTGGAGCGGGGGCGTCACGTCGAACACGGAGACTACCCAACGGCGAACCTCGACACCTGGGAACTCCCCCTACAGGATCAGCTTGCCGCCGACACCATTACCGACCACTACCCTAAGCTGAGCCGCAAAGAGTATATCCTGCGGCAGTCCAATATCGATTACTTCGTCAAAGACGACGAGTATCCCTACGCCGAAGAACGCCGGTTCGATTGGATCCGGGGTTACCAAACCGGTGGTCGCAGCCTCATGTGGGGCCGGCAGTGTTACCGCCTCAGTGACCTGGACTTCACCGCCAATGCCCGGGACGGCATTGCCGTTGACTGGCCCATCCGGTACGCCGAATTGGAAAAGTGGTACGACTACGTATCCCGATTCGTGGGGATATCGGGCAGACAGGAAAAGCTAGATCATCTCCCTGACGGTCCTTTCCTGCCGGAGATGCCACTCAATTGCGTGGAAGAAGTATTACGCGATAGGGTCCAGTCCAAATTCCCCCTACGCCGCGTCACCCCCGGTCGCGCCGCTCACCTCACTGCCTACAACCCGGAAATTCACCTGGGTACGCGGGGAGATTGCCAGTACCGCAACCGCTGCATTCGCGGTTGCCCCTACGGCGGGTACTTCGCCAGCAATTCATCTACCCTACCCGTCGCCCAGGCTACGGGAAATATGACCTTGGTCAATCACGCCGCCGTGCGGCAGGTGCTCTACGACCGCGACACCCAGCGGGCTACCGGGGTAGCCGTGAAGCATACCGACACCGGCGAAGAGGTGGAATACTTCAGCCGGGGGGTGGTCTTTCTCAACGCCTCGACGCTGAATACGGCCGCCATACTACTGGCCAGCAAATCCGACGCACAACCCAACGGACTGGGTAATAACTCCGACCAGGTCGGGCGCAATATCATGGACCACCACCACCGGATCAATATTTCGGGGCAGATGGACGGTTTCGCGGACCAGACGATGAAGGGTCGCCGGCCCAACGGCTTCTACATTCCTCGCTTCGTGAACCTCGGGGGAGCGGATACCAAACGCGATTACCTGCGCGGCTTCGGCTACCAGGGGGGCGCTAACCGCGACGGCTGGTGGCGGCTCGTGAGAGAAACCGCCGTGCGTCCGGGCCCCGAACTGAAGCAGCAACTACTGGAACCGGGCGGCTGGTCCATCGGCATGACGGCCTTCGGGGAAGGACTCTCCTACCCCGATAATCGGGTCACGCTGAATAAGGACGTACGTGACAAAGACGGTCTGCCCACCCTGACCATGGACGTGGCCTTCGGCGAGAACGAACGCCTGATGCGCGATGATATGGCCGCGGCCGGTGCGGAAATGCTCGAGGCCGCCGGTGCCAAAGACATCCGGATCAGTCGTACGGAGGCCTATCCGGGCTTTGCCATCCACGAAATGGGTTCCGCGCGTATGGGAAAGGACCCGAAGACCAGTGTGCTAAACAAGCACAATCAGGTATGGGACTGCCCGAACCTCTACGTAACGGACGGGTCGGCCATGACGAGTGCCGCCTGCGTTAATCCGAGCCTGACCTACATGGCCCTGACGGCACGTGCCGTGGACCATGCGGTGGGGGAATTGAACCGGCGGAATTTGTGATCCGTACTTCCCGAAAGTCACTTCCCCTGCGCTCCGCCGCCCTATACCGTTCGCGGAGAATTGTCGTGCCGGATGTAGTGTCCGTTAGTCACGGAGCTCTCCAGCTCGGTGGCGGGGTGGTAGTATGTTTTTCGGAATTCGGATAGCGTTCCACTGGGATTATCGGCCAGCCAGTTCGCCAGTAAGCCCGCCACGATGGGCGCAGAAATCGACGTTCCGACCGGGAAGTGAATCGTTCCGGTACCAAATTCCGGAACCGGCGAGGTCAGGAAGGCCGCCAGCGGCACCTCCCGCCTACCAAAATTCGAGTAGTCAGCGCGAACCAGGTTTGCGGCACTGGTCCCCCCACCCTTCTGGGTATTGTAGGCATATGAGGCAACCGTAACCAGGTTACAGGGGAAATCGTCCGCAAAGGCGGCGGGCCACTGGGGGATTTTATCCAAATCCTCCTTGTCGTTCCCGGCGGAGGCCACCATGTATACGCCACAGCCCGCGGCGGTCTTGAGCGCGCAGTAGAGCGCTTGCGGCGGCTCCCGCTGGTAGAAGCCCCAACTCATATTGATGACGCGGGCTCCGGCCAGCGTCGCTTCGTAAATTGACACCAGCGAACCAAAGTAGGAGGCGATGCCCTCCGCTCCGAATACCTTCATATGCAGGAGCTGCAATGGCCGGGTGGCGGTGTACTGGTTGAGTACGGTGGCGGCCACGTGGGTACCGTGGGGTGCTTCGTCCATCGGTTCCTCCCGCCGCCGGATAAAGTCATACCCATAGCGTCCGGGAGTGACGTACTCGGTGTCCGGACCGCTGGTATAGCGCGTGGATGTCCAAAGCTTAGCATTGGGGTGGGCGTAATCGATGCCGCTGTCGATGAGCGCCAGCGTGAGGGAAGGCCGATTCCCGTCGAACTGCTTCGGATGCGGAGGCCGAAATTCGGACAGCCCATCGGGTGGCGATTGCTTGGAATCCGGGGCGGATTTATCCGTATTGGTGGGTTTCTTGGGGGCGAAGAGGTTCAGGATATAGTCTTCGTCTACCGTACCGCCCCCGGAATGCCCCTTTTGCCGGATGGTATGGGTGGTGTCCTTTCCGTTATTGAGCGACATACCCGAGGGTACACCGATGGCGATCACGCTACCCAGTTTGCCGTAGTACGTTTCGGAAAACTCCAGACCCGTGGCTTCCGCCAGGGCGCGGATATCCTCGCCAGCGTCGCAGGTACTGATAACGAGGCGCTGGAAGGATCGGCCGTTGTGGCTGAACGGGAGGTAGCGCGAACCCGCCTGTTCCTGGTCCGCCGCTTTGATCTTAATCCCACCCGGCGATTGCGGTTCACGACCGGCATAGACGGATATGGACACGGTGTCCAGCTTCCCGAATTTCCGTTCGTCCCCTTCCCCGTCGATCCCCAGATCGATGCGCAGCAGGTAGCCATCGAAACCATCGGCTAGGCGAACAGGCTGCCGGTAGAGGGCCGACCGCACGACGGCAGATCCGGGCAGGGGTTCGATCTCTCCCCCCTTGCTGTATCCGAAGTACCGTAGCCGAAGGCCGATCTGAGCCGTGTTGTACACGTGTACGAAGATTTCGTTGGAGTCCGTACGCGGCAATTCCACTACCCGAAATTGGCGGGACACGGGATCCTTATCCTGAATCGGCAGGTCGTAGTCGATGCGCTCGTTAAGATTGTTGAACCGGACCAGGTGGGGGTGCTCGCCGTCTTTCGGGTTGCTGTATTCGATTTGGGGGACACGGTCGTATTGGCGCATATGCATTTCAGGATTGACGGTAAATATAAGTGAGTACAGTAGCGAAGGCGAAACAGGCCAGGGCAAACCACGACCACCCCCCACCCAAACCGGCCGCAACGGATTGGACGGGCAGTTCGATGGGTCCGGTCATGCCGTACAACGTTGATGCCGCCCAGTAGTAGGGATGAAAGTAGTCTTCGGCCCGGAGGGACTCCTGTGCCGTCAGCAGGGCGGTGAGCCGATCCTTCCCCCCACGAAGCTCGCGGTAGAAGGTGATCATCATGTCTTTAGTAGCTCGGTCGTCTACCTGCCAGAGGGCGGTCAGGGTACTACGGGCCCCCGCGGCGGCGAAGGCGCTGGCAAAGCTAAGTGGTACCTCGCCGCGGGCCAATTGTCCGAGACTGGTTTCACAGGCGGAGAGGACGGTCAGTTCATTGTCGATGGGCAACCGGTAGAGATCGTTGAAGTACAACAATTGCCCTTCATCCAGGCGCCCCACCGGCTGATCGAAGGCTACGAAGCTAAGTTCGGGATGCCGGGGATCGACCAGCCCGTGAGTGGACAGGTGTAAGATGCGGCTCTTCCCCACTCTATCCAGGAAACGTTCGCGCGTGGCCAGGGAGCCGCAGTACAACTCCGCATCCGGGAGGATGGCGGCGATCGACGTTGCTTCTTCCTGGTTAAAGACCAGGGGGGCAAGCGCCGGTATATTGCCCGCCGCACGCGTGCCTGCCGGGGGTCGGTCGGCCCCGAAACCCGGAGCGAAGGCTAGCAGGCTGACGGCGTAAGCCCGATCCGGCTGTTCCGCCACGCGGGCCAGGTAGGCACCGCTGTAAGCGTAGGCCACGGCATGGTGGGTCTGCAGATAAGATAATTGCCGGTAATCGAGTTTTCCCGGCAGCGGGGCCGTCATGGGTAGGGCCGCAAACGGCAAATAGCTGAGGGGGCCGTCGGGCACGATGCAGAGCGGCAATTCCGGATGTAAGGAAATCCTCACCGCTTCCGGCAACAACTGCTGCGTAAGTTTCCAGCCCAGGCGCGAGTAATTGCGGTCGAGCGCCGCCTGCTCTGCTTCCGGACGCAGGCTTTTACGGCGGTAGGCGCTTTGGACGATGGCGTCGTTCCAGGTAACCACGTCACCGGGTAAAAGGGTATCCACGGCAAGCCGAAAGGCGCGAAGTTTCCCGGTGGGCGATAGCAGAAAGGCGAGCTGTAAGCTGTCGGCCAAGTGGTATTCCAACAGTTGGATCTGTCGAAGGTCCAGGTAAGCAATCAGGCGGGCGGAATCAAGCGATTCTTCCGAGACCTGTACGGCCCGGGTAGCCCGTTCGATTCCATCCAGTCTGATCCGTAACCCTTCCAACGCCCCCTGCGCCGTCGTATCGCCGCGCGCTATTTCCCGCTCGAGACGGGCGATAGACTGGCGCACTTCCCTCGTTTCCTGTCCCCCCGGGTGCCGGCCCGAATTGACGGAGAGGCTGAAGGCGCGAGCTCGTTCACTGAGGTGAAAAGCCCGCCACAGATGCCGATCATCTCCCGTAGATTCGAACAGCTCGTAGTGACACCGTACCCCCAGGTCCATCTCCGGCCGCAGATCCTGGCTGAGGTAGCGTCGACTCGCCGGGTCGGTATACTCACGGCGTAGCCTATCCCGCAGATCGAAAGCTTCGTGGAGGTCCGTTAGTGCCCGGGCCGGTCGGCCGGTAGCCTCGTAGACTTTGGCCCGCAGCATCAGCGTGCGGGTAAGTTGCATCAGATGCGAGAAGGAACCACCCCCTTCCTGCTGACAGAGGTACGCCATGGCAGCATCCAGGCGCTTTTCCGCCGCCGGAAATTCTCCCTTCAGGAAATTGCAGCGCGAGAGGTGGTTACGCATGTGAAAGGAGGACATACCACCCACTTCCGCGTAGTATCGCCTGGCACTTTCTTCGTGGTGAATGCTGCGGTCCGGTCTTCCGAGGGTAGCGTAGTGCTCGGCGAGGTACAGGTGAGCATTGGCCAGGGCATCCACCGCCGCCCCGGGTTGATCATTGGCGATGCGTACGCTCTCCCGCAGATGCTGGTAACTGCGCTCGTGGTTTCCAAGTTCCCGGTCGATCAATGCGAGAAGGTTGAGGCAGTGCGCCCGGTTGGCTACGTCGTCCTCCGGTAGCGCTTCCATCGCGCGGAGCCCGGCCAGGTAAGCCTGGGCTTCATCCTCAAAATTGGTCAATACCCTGGCGGCTCGGTAGTAGGTTAGAAATTTGGTCGGGTCGTCGGTTTCGCCCAGGGCCTCACAAAGTTCCATCGCCCGGTAGCTGGAACTATGCGCCAGTCCGTAATCTTCCCGGTCTATGGCCTGCAAGCCTAATTCGTTCAGGCTTTTCAACCAGGCCAAGCTATCGGGGTGGTCCAGGTCCTCGTACATGGCGTTCGCTTCCTGGATGAGTACCGCGGCGGAATCCTGCATGCCGAGCCAATAGATGGACATGCCCATATTCGTCCGGACGTTCGCCCGCTCGTTGTGGGGCCCGGAGAATACGCTATCGCGCACTGCGAGGGACCGCCGGAAGTACGGCAGGGCGAGGGAATCTTCCCAGGCGTTCAGGTACATGGTGGCTACGTGGTGTAAGGCCAGCCCACTGAGACTGTCGGTCACCTCCCGACCCGCTTCGTCCTGAATACTTCGTAGGTAGGACAGGCGGGCAAGGCTATCCTGCCCCTGCTCACGGGCTGCTTCCCCTGCCCGGAAATGCCTCCACCGTTCCGTTTCAACATCCGGGTTCGCCTGCCCTAACAATTGGAGTTGTACAATTCCCAAAAGCACAAGAGCAGCGAATCGACTATAGATAGCGAAGTTCATGGGATCAGGCAATTAAAGAGCAATACCAAAGTAACATTTAGACGTGACAACACCGCATACCGATAGGGCGTGCTCCGCGCGGAGCGTCCGTATTTTGAAGATCTGTAACGGCTTGCTCCTCTTTACGGCTTCCCCCCTTCCAGGCAGACCGGCAGGTAGGCGCCGTTCGTGACTTCACCGTTAACTAAGCCAACGGCTCTACCGTAGACGCCCCGCAGTGCTCCTACCCCAGAGCGACCGACCGCCGTAAGGTTGGCTACCGCCCGGGTTACAATGGGGGCGGATATAGAAGTACCCAGGAAATAACCTGTCCCCGCAGCCTCGAAATTGGGGGTTTCGGTCGTCATAAATC
>JBASAV010000739.1:0-2315 GCA_049650785.1 Lewinella sp.
TATGTCCGTAATAAAGTGCGTGCGTGCGAGCAGGTAGGCTTCCGTAGTTCCCTGGTTCGCCGGCCCGCCGACATCACTCAGGAGGAACTGCTCGACGTGGTTAGTCAACTGAACGAAGACCCCGACGTCGACGGCTTTATCGTGCAACTTCCCCTTCCCGGCCACCTCGACGAGGAAGCGGTCAACCTGGCTATCCATCCGCATAAGGACGTCGACGGGTTCACTCCGGTAAACGTGGGACGCATGACGCTCGGTCTCGATTGCTACCTGCCCGCCACGCCCAACGGTATCATGGTCATGCTGGAGCGGTACGGCATCGAAACGAGCGGCAAGGAAGTCGTGGTGTTGGGCCGGTCCAATATCGTTGGAACACCCATGACCATCCTGCTGAGTCGCAAATCGGACCCGGGTAATGCCACGGTCACCATTTGCCATAGTCGCACCAAGAACCTGGCCGACCACTGCCGGCGCGCGGATATACTGGTCGCGGCCATCGGAATACCCGAGATGGTTACCGCCGATATGGTGAAGGAAGGTGCCGTCATCATCGACGTGGGCATCAACCGAGTGGACGATAGCAGCAAGTCACGCGGTTACCGCCTGGCGGGTGATGTGGACTACGCCGCCGTGAGCAAAAAGGTCAGTGCCATCACCCCCGTTCCCGGCGGTGTGGGTCCCATGACCATCGTCAGCCTGATGTTAAATACGCTGAAGGCGAGTAAGACTAAATAATGCCCTTTTCGCCGAGGTAACGTTCAGCATCCAGCGCGGCCATACAGCCCGTTCCCGCTGCCGTTATGGCCTGCCGGTATACGTGATCGGCGGCATCCCCACTTACGAATACCCCGTCCAGGTTGGTATGGGTCGTATTTGGCTCGTGCTTTAGGTAGCCGCTGTCTTCCATCTCGAGTTGCCCCTTGAAGATTTTGGTGTTGGGGATGTGACCGATGGCCACGAAGAAGCCGGCGATCGCGATTTCCGATACCTCGTCGCTTTCGTTATTTCGGATTCGTACGCCCGTCACTTCGCTTTCGCCGAGAATCTCTTCCGTTTCGGTGTTCCAGTGGATTTCGATGTTCTCCTGTTTCTTGACCCTTTCCTGCATGATGCTGGAAGCACGCAGTTCATCGCGGCGCACGAGCATGTGGACCTTCGGACAAAGGTTACTGAGGTATAGCGCCTCTTCACAGGCGGAGTCACCCCCGCCTACAATCGCAACCGTTTTTCCGCGGTAGAAGAATCCGTCACAAACCGCACACGCACTCACCCCATTGTTGGCTAGGCGCTGCTCGCTTTCCAGTCCCAGCCACCGGGCACTGGCGCCGGTGGAGATGATTACGGAGTGCGCTACTACTTCTTCCCCACTCTCCGTATAGATTTTTTTCACGTCCCCCTCCAGTTCGACCCGATCGACCAGTTCGTACTTGATCTCGGTACCGAAGCGCTCGGCCTGCTTTTTGAGGTCCTCCATCATTTGGGGTCCCATCACGCCGTCGGGGTACCCGGGGAAATTCTCGACGTCGGTCGTAATCATCAACTGCCCACCCGGTTCTTTCCCGGTGTACATGACGGGGCTGAGGTTGGCGCGCGCGGCGTAGATCGCGGCCGTATAGCCGGCCGGTCCGGAACCGATAATGACAGTTTTCAGGGGATCTTTACCCATCGTAAATTTTAATTTTGGGGCGGCAAAAGTAAGGTAATATGTTAACAAGCTGCCGCCGGTAGGGTTGTCCGAAAGGGTGGGCGGCGGAGCGCAGGATCAAAAGAAACCCTCAAGGGGCCGGTAGCTACCTACAGGCAGGTCACCCAGCTCAATATCCATGATCCGGATCCGCTTTAGCGTGTGGACCCGGTAGCCCAGATGCTCGCACATGCGTCGGATCTGGCGGTTGAGTCCCTGCGTTAAAACGATCCGGAAACGCCGCTTGCCCAGTCGTTCCACTTGACAGGAGTTGGTGCGGGTCCCGAGTATGGGCACACCCGATGCCATGCGCTGGACAAAACGGTCATCGAAGGGGCGGTCTACGGTAACGATATACTCCTTTTCGTGGTCGTTTTCCGCCCGCAGCACTTCGTTGACCACATCACCGTCGTTGGTGAGGAGAATAAGGCCGGTTGATGCCTTGTCCAGCCGGCCTACCGGAAAGATGCGCTCCGGATAGTTCAGGAAGTCGATGATGTTATCGGGATCACGCGGATCGGTGGTGCAGGTAATGCCGGCGGGTTTGTGCAAGGCCAGGTAGACTCGCTTGGGGCGGTCGCCGATGGATTGTCCGTCCAGTTCCACGCGGTCACCCGGCTCGACCCGGTTACCC
>JBASAV010000740.1:0-14123 GCA_049650785.1 Lewinella sp.
GCTGAAGATGCCGAGCGAGCGTTTGGCCGGTCAACCCGTTCCGATGAACGCCATTAGCATCACGACCGATACGGACGGCACCGAGATCCGCGATACCTTTCGCTACGACGACATGCTCCGCTGTGCCATCGATCCCAACGATAAGCGGTCCTGGCCCAGCCGACCCGAGGAAACCAACTCGAACTACACGCAGCTGGACGAGGAGATCACCTACACGATCCGCTTCCAGAATACGGGTAACGACACCGCCTTCACTGTCTTTCTGGAGGACCAGTTGTCGGACAGCCTCGATCGCGCCAGCTTTCGCACGGTGGCCTACAGTCACGAACCCCGGGTAAATATTACCGAAACGGGTATGCTGGAGGTGGTTTATCAGGATATCCTGCTCCCCGACAGTACGACCAACGAGCCGGCCAGCCACGGTTTCTTCACCTTTGCGATCAAGGCAAAGGAGGGGCTTGCGGACTTCACGGAAATCACGAACCGGGCGGGCATCTACTTCGACTTTAATCTGCCCGTCATCACCAATACGACCAATAATACGCTGGTGGAAACGCTCGACGAAGACCAGGACGGCTACCTCTTTTTCGAGGAGTGTAACGACACGGACGCCGCCATCAACCCCGGTGCGGAAGAGATTCCCGGCAACGGGATTGACGAAAACTGCGACGGGCTGGATACCCTGACTTCCCTGCCAACCTTCGCCACCCGTATCGTCGAGGTGGCTCCCAACCCGACGGGGGGAGTCGTCGGCATCCGCTTAGCCGAAGACGTTGCGGTCCGCTATACCATAGTGGATGTACAGGGCCGACGGGTAGGCAGCGGCCAGTTTACTGGAAGTACCACCCTGGATATGAGTCGGTTATCTGCGGGTGTCTATGTAGTCAGGCTGGAAGACAGTCGGGGTGGAAGCGACAGTATTCGGGTAGTACGCTATTAAAGGCTCATCGCTCGACGACGAAATCCGTAAAGAGTTGATCCTCGGGGGCGGCCAGGTAGCGGCCGAGATGCTCCTGGTCGTAGATCCAGTCCCATCCTTTCTCGAATTCGGTATACATCTCGGACGGAACGGTGGATTCCGGGAAGTAATAGTCACGGGTTTCCTCGGAGTCGATCAACCAGATGTAGCTGAATTCCCCCGCCTGGGGACCAGTCAGTTCCTTGAGGAAAATGACTTTCGAATCGGGTAAGGCATCGGACCGCGTCGGGGCCCAGTAGCGGTGGATGAAGGTCTCGAAGTCGCTGCGGTCCACGCTATCGAGCAACAGAATTTGGTGAAAGCCCCAGATGGTACCCGGTCGGAACCAGTCCTTCGTGACGGGGTCTCCGGAGTCGATGATGAGGTAATCCGTACCGGAGTCTGCCCCTTCATTCGTGGTGAAGGAAGTGGGGTTGCCGGAGTCGGGGCGGAGGGTGAGCTGGACGCTTTCGTTCTCGTGCCGGCCCCGCTCACCGCGGAGGTAGGCTACGCTGGCATCTCCCTTAGCCTGCAGATCGCTGCCGGCGGCGGGTTCGGAAATAAAGCGGAGGTTGATCACCATGCCTTCCCGGATCGGTGAATCGGCGGTGGAAGCGGGCTCTTGAGCCCAGGCGGTGGGGGATAGGAGGAGGAAGGCGCCCAGGAGTTTCCCGGCGGTGACATTGCATAGATCCATGACTTCAAGTAATTAGGGTAGGTAATTAGGTTCGGAGAAAGCCTGGGGTCTGGTGTCTAATATAGGTCTCCGGTTGCTGGGTTGCAAGTACTATTCCCCGGGCCGAAGGGCTTTTTTCCTGCGCGCCGCCGCCCGCCTGCTGGCACGCTTCATAAAGAAGGGGAGCAACGTGCTTTAATCGGCTGCTTTTACCGGAATCAACAGTTAAGTGGGCAATGTCATGTGTTAAGCGGTCGTTAGAAAAGGACCAATGGGAATTGACCCTGCGGGAACTGGATTCGACCAACGGCTAGGACGCGCATTTTTGCGTCATTCGGACGGGTCCGGTAACATTCGAGGCACTTAGAATAGAACGCATTATTTCCGGATAAGTGAATAATTCACTGATTCAGAGAGATGTGTCTCTTGTCTCTATCCATTTGGAATAGAGGGAATCAGTAGAGCTTACTCTGGAGCAAAAGCTTGCCCATGGTTCTACTTCTACGCAGTGTTTTCTTAGTGGTGATGATTTCGGCGGGAGCACAGCTCCTGGGACAGGATCCTTTTTTCTCCCAGTTCTACGCCAATCGAGTATACCTGAATCCCGCCTACGCTGGTCTGGAAGCCGGTACCCAACTCATTCTCAACTATCGCGATCAGTGGTTCGGCCTGCCCGACGCCACCAGTATGCCCTTTCAAGGGGGCTACCGAACGTATAATGCCACGCTTAACCAGCGTATGCCCTGTTTCAAGGATATCGAGCGCGCCACCTTTGGCGTAGCCGGTTCGGTGTTTCAGGACGAGACGGGCGCCGCGCCGCTGAAGACCACGGGCATAGGTCTGGCCGGCGCTTTCGAGTACGCCTTCATCAACCCCGATCTGAAAATCAGCAACGGCCTCTCCCGGCTGGATATGCGCATGGGTGCTCAACTGAGCATGATGCAGAGTTCGATGGCCAGTGGCGACTTCATCTTTTCGTACCAGCTCGATCCGGTGACCGGTGTCGTCGGTGCTTCGAAGATCATCGATGTCGCGACCGGGCCGTACATGAGTATGAACATCGGCGCCATGGTACGCGGCTCCTGGAACCACGGTTTGCAGGACTATACCATTTTCACCGTGGGGGCCAGCCTTTCCAACGTTAACCAGCCCAACGTGGCCTTCGACGAGGAGAGTGCCAACGTCATCCTGCCCCGCCGTACGACCCTGCACATGGGCCTGACCCGCCGGGTGAGTTCCATGAAGGGTACCCGCGCCTATACGCCGACCTCCATTGCCCCGCAGTTCCGCTGGGACAGCCAGTTGGGGGGCAAGTTCAACCTCTACACCCTGGGCTCCTACCTGCTGGGTAAGGGGCATTACACGGGCATCTTCTACCAGTTCAATACGCCCAACCGGCCGGCCACGAACACGGGTAACCCCATTGGCGGCCGCAACTCCAGTACGCTCATCCTCTCCTACGGGATCGACGTCCGCTCCCTGCTCGACGTGGGCCGCCGCTGGCGGGATCGCGCCACGGGCTGGATCGTGGGCTTCTCCTACGACCTCCCACTGAACGGCGTCAATGCCTCTTCCTCCGTCGGAACCGTAGAAGTGAACTGCCGGATCATGCTCGCCGACCTCAAGTCGAAGTGCCGGATCCTCGGTAAGAACGAGCTCTACAAGGGCGCCACCTGCCCCGTCAGCTTCTAGAAAGACATCTATTCCCCAGATTGAAAATTTTTGTTTATGCGGATTTTTACCCTATTACTTTTCACGGTTACTTCTTCAATACTGTTCGGACAAGCCTGTCCGGCTGATTTTGACTTTACAGCTACCAGCTGTAATGAATTTCAGTTTACGCCCGTCAGCGGCGCCGCAGGAACGTATAAATGGAATTTCGGCGACGGATCGACGTCTACTAAAAAGAGCCCCACGCACATTTTCAGTGGTGACGGTGACGGTAGTTACAGTTTCGACGTCACCCTCATCACGGGGGGTAGTTGTGTGCCGGATACCGTGACCCGCACGGTGTCCGTCAGCGCCTCCGAGGTGCCCGATGCCTCGATCGAGAGTGTCGGTATTTATAATTTCGTGAACTGTGCGCCGACGGACGATCCGAGCTACGAATTGCGCATCAACAATACCTCCTCCACCGCGGGGAGTAATGTCTATTATATCGTTGACTGGGGAGACGGTTCGACGCCCTACGAAGGCGCGACGCTACCCAACCTGACGAGCCATACCTATACTTCGGTGGGTCTGTACGACGTCAAATTGTCGGTGCAGGGGGGGAACGGCTGTTGGGCGAAAAAGACCTTCGAGTTTTTCTACGGGAGTAACCCCGGAGGTAACATCGTACCGGTAAGCAACCAGATCGCCTGTGTGCCGGAGAACGTGGAGTTCAAGATTTCGGGAACGGAGGACAACCCGCCCGGTACGGTCTACAAGATCTGGGTGAACGACGGAAGCGGTGACACCACCTACTTCAACCACCCGCCCCCGAACAACTTCAGCTACTACCTCACCACGAGCCCGTGTGAGAGTGACGAGACGGCTAACAACTACTTCAACATCTACTTCGAGGCCACTAACCCCTGCTTTACGCAATCAGGGGGTACCATCATTCGGGCCAATAAGGCGCCGGAGATGGATTTCGACGCCGACGATGTAGCCTGTGAAGGCGGCGTCATCGAGATCCGCAACAATTCCGAGCCGGCGCTCTACGCGGTTGGCAATACCTGTAGTTTCGAGATGCTCACCGAGTGGTCCATTAACGCCGACCCCTCGAAGTACGAGATCGTCAACGGCTCGCTCAACGATGAGAGTGGCTTGGACATCGTTTTCAACGAAGCGGGAGAGTACGTGATCACCCTCAACTACACCCCTAAGTACAGCAACGCCTGTACCTCGCCCCCGATGACGCAGACCATCTGTATCCTCCCCGAACCGGAGGCCAGCTACACGGCGGCGAACGCCGATCCGGAAAGCTGTACGCCGCTCACCCTGGACGTTACCAACACGTCGAACACACTGGCCACCTGTGGCCGGGATGCGACCCACGAGTGGATGGTCGAGTATCTGCCTTCCGACTGTGGTGACGGTGACGGTTCGTTCACCGTGCTGGAAGGATCCGGTAAGGACGGTCTCCACGGTCAGGACATTAAGATCCGCTTCGAGTCGGCCGGTATCTACCGCCTCGGCCTAAAGACGGAGAACGAATGTGGTCCGGATGAGTACTGGGAAGAATACGTGGTTGCCGAAGCGCCACTGGTAGAGATCGAACCGATCGAGGACGTCTGTTTCGACGGTCCCATCACCATCACGCCTACGGTAGACATCAGCCTGGACTGTACCGACCCCCCGGCTTTCACGTGGGACTTCGACGGCGGTAAGGGTGGCAATACCGATAGCCAGGACCCCGGTTCGATTACCTATGACGCCCCCGGCATATACACCATTCGCCTGCGCGTCAGTAACAGCTGTGGAACGACGGTCGTCACCGAAACCTTCGAGATCGCCGCCGCGCCGGTACTACCCGAGATCATCGTAACGGAAGAAACCTGTGAGTCTTCCAGTATTGCCGCCGACCTGGCGGGAAGTGGCTCCGGCCTGATCTTCTCCTGGACCGGCCCCGACGGATTCACGTCCGATCAGGCCGAGTGGAGCATCCCGAATGCCAAGCCAAAGAATAACGGTGACTACACCGTGACGGTAACCAACGCCACCGGCTGTTCGAGTACCAAGACGTACAGCGTAATCGTCAATCCTGGCGCCCCGATCGAGGTTAACGGCAGCGATGACGTCGAAATTTGTGCCGGCGAGGACGTAACCCTGACCGCCACCGGCGGTGATTCCTATACGTGGTCCGGCGACCACCTCTCCGGTACCACTGGCTCCTCCGTGGTGTTCAGCCATGATGTACCCGGTGTTTACACCATCGAAGTACTGGGAACCGACCCCGATGGACGGTGTGATGCTACCGACGAGATCAAAGTAACGGTCAATGCCTACCCCGTGGCTGATGCCGGCGATGCACAGGTAGCATGTGTCGACGAAAAGATCGAGCTGGAAGGATCCCCTTCGAGCCGTGACCTGAAAGGAACCTGGTCGGGTGACTACATCACCGAAGACGGGGAGTTTAAAGCTCCCGCCGCCGGAACCTATACGGTTACGTATACCTATACGAACGAGGCCGGTTGTGCCGATTCGGATCAGACCACGATCTGCGTACGGGAAGAGCCGGTAGCTGATTTCACGCTCCCCGAATCGGCTGGCTGTATGCCCGCCGGATTGACGCTGCGTCCAAGCAACCTTACTTCCGCCGTTAATGACTGTGATGTAGCTGAGATGAGCTGGACGGTTACCGCCGCTAAGAATGCCTGTAGCACCGGTGGGATCAATTTTATTGACGGAACCGACGAAAACAGTTTCGAGCCGGTCATCAGTTTGACCGAAGCCGGCAACTACCTGCTGACCCTCACGGTGAGCAGTACCTGTGGGACCTCTACTCACACCGAAAAGATCGCCGTAGGTGAAACGCCAGTGATGGAAATCAGCCCGATCGATACGCTGTGTGGAGCGCAAGACGTGACTTTCGCTCCCCGCGGCGGTTACTGCGACATTGAAACTACCACGTATACCTGGGAATTTCCGACTGCATCCCCGCCTTCGACCTCCACCCGCCTGCAGCCGCTGCCGGTTTACTTCGAGAAGGGCGAGCATACCGTTACCCTGACCGCTACCAACACTTGTGGTACGCACACCGTAACCGAAACCTTCGTGATCGCAGGTGACGCCACCGTGGACATCGATATTTCAGACGATGAAATTTGCCGCGAAACGGACAACACGCTCACCGTCACCAACAATAGTACCGGAGACATCAAGGGTGTCCGGTGGAATGTGTACAACCCGGAAGGAAATATCATTGCGACCTCCACCGCCACGTCGCCGACCTTCGCCATCCCGTCAACCTTGGAAATGGGCACCTACGAACTGGAAGCCCTGCTCACCGTAGCCGGCTGTAGCGACATCACCTGGGATACGCTTATTCTGGTAGGCGGAACACCCGAGGCCACCCTTGAGGAGATCGATCTGGAATGTGGAGAAAATGCCTTTACTCCGGCTGTCGATTACGGTCCAGCCGAAGCGATGATCGAATCGGTGGAATGGGTATTCCCCGCGGGAAGTACCCCCGCTACCTCAACCGAACTGTACCCCGGCGAGGTAGTACTCTCTACTTACGGGACGGGATTGGAAGTAAGCCTGACCGTCACCAGTAAGTGTGGTACGACCACGGTTACCGAAACCCTTGACGTAGAGGAACCGACAGTTGTTGACGTCACCTTTGATAAGGGTGGCATCTGTGAGGGCGAAAGCGTTACCGTCACTAACAACAGTACCGGCAACGGACTGACTTACACCTGGTCGGTGAGCCCGTCGGCCGACGTGGTCATCAGTGACGCCAACGCCGCCGAACCGACCTTCACCTTCAACGGTGGGGTAGGGGCCTACACCATTACGGGTACGGTATCGAACCCGGTGTGTGGCGATGAAACCATCGAGCACGAGGTTTCCGTGGCCGTTCTTCCGGTCGTTACCGTTTCGGAGATAGAAGATGCCTGTGATAAAGTCCGCGTTAAGCCCGACGTTGATTTTGGGATCAGCGAATCGCTCATCGATTCCATCCGTTACCTAATCACCACCGTAGCGGGCGATACAATTTATTACGACGAACCCTGGAAGAAGCACGAAGACGTACGGGAGGCCGGAGATTACATCTTCACTGCCATTGCCTATAACGGATGTGCTCCCGACGGCGTGTCGGCTAGCGAGCCGTTCACCGTACTTGACGGACCTCCGGTAAGCTTCACCCTGGATAAGGACGTGGTTTGTGTCGATGGCACGATCACCGTTACGAACACCAGTGAGATTACTAAAAAGCCGCGCTTTTATCTCCTCGATGCGACCGGTAATACGGTAGCCTACGAGGATTCCTCGCCGGCCACCTTTACTTTTCCTGACTATATGACTCCGGGTGAGTATACCATTCGCCTCGAACTGGATGATAAGAAATGTGGAACCGGATTCTCCGAGACCACGGTATATCTAACCGGAGAGCCCGAGGTGGCTCTCGATCCCATCCCCGACGGCTGTGGATCGGCCACGGTATCGCTCTCGGCCACCCATACGGATTCTACCTTGTTGACTGCCATCAATTGGGAGATCCGCGATGCTTCCGGATCGCTGGTGTACGACGATAATACGTTCCGCCCCGCCTCGACCACCCTGCCCGCCGGTGATTATACCGCCACGGCTACGGTCACGAACGATTGTGGGACGGACCAGAGCCAACGGACGTTTACGATTGTTCCCGGTACCGCTCCGACCTTCGAGCTCGACGTTACCGAAGCCTGTGCGGGTGAGTCCGTAACGGCTACTAACACAACCACCGGACTGACCGACATCAGCTTCTACCTGCTGGATAGCGACGGAACGCAACTGCTCGACGTGAGCAACTCACCGGCTACCTTCCTTTTGGGTAGCTCCTTCGCTCCCGGCACCTATACCATCCGTATGGAAGGGGAGAGCGCCGATTGTGGCGGCGGAGTGGTCACCACAGAAGTAACTTTCGACGTGCTACCCGCCCCGACCGTAGCGGTTGATCCCGTAGCCGACGGATGTGGTCTGCTAACCTTCACCCCGTCAGCGACCGTGGAGAACGCCTCGTCCATTCAGTGGGAGATCACGGACGCAACGGGAGCGACCGTTTACACCGATGCCTCCTTTACGCCGGCCCGTGCGAGCCTGCCCGCTGGAAACTATACCCTGACGGCGACCGTCGCCAACGCCTGTGAAGGAGCCACTGACGCCGTCACCTTCGAAGTTACGGAAGGCGAAACGCCCGTATTAGCTCTCAATAGCGATAACATCTGTGACGGTGGCAACATTACGGCCTCCAATGGCAGCACCGGTTTAAGTGACATCACCTTCACCGTACTGGATGCCGGCGGAGCTACCGTAGCCAGCGGCAACGGTTCGCCCTTCACCTTCGGCAACACGCTTTCCGCCGGGGAGTACACCCTGCGCATGGAAGGTAACAACGCCAGCTGTGGAGGTCTGATGAGCATCGACACGCTGGTGACCGTGGCCAACCGGCCTACCGTCAGCGTGGTTCCGGTTGCGGACGAGTGTGGAACGATCACCTTTACTCCCGCCGGCAGCTACGAGCACGCCGACGGTATCACCTGGGAGATTCGTAACGCCAGCGGTACCGTAGTGTACACCGATAATACCTTTACGCCCGCTGCCGCTACCCTGGGTGGCGGTGCCTACACCCTGAGCGCCACCGTGACCAACGGCTGTGGTAACGCTACCGATGCCGTAACCTTCGCCGTTTCCGGTGACGTGGCCTCCAGCGCAACCTTCGATCTCGACCGGGACGAAAACTGTGAAGGGAAGAACTTCACGGTAACCAATACCAGCACCGGCCTGAGCAATGTCGCCTTTACGATCATGGATCGCTGGGGGAATGCGATTGAGCAGACCACCGATTCGCCATTCACCTTTGGTGACGACCTGATGGCCGGTACCTACACCGTCCGCCTAACGGGCGACAGCGATGCCTGTGACAACGCAAGCGTAAGCAAGGATACCACCATCACCATTCAGGCGGAACCCCTCGTGGTTATCAACCCGGTGACTGACCAGTGCGGCTCGATCACCTTCGCGCCTTCGGCCCGGATCACCGGTGCCTCGGTCATTGAATGGACTATCCGCAATACCGCCGGCGAACTCGTTTACACGGACGTAAATTTTGACCCCGCGGAAGTCACCCTGCCCGCCGGCTTCTACACCCTGGTGGCTGAGGTAGCCAATAACTGTGGGATTGCCGACGATGCAACCACCTTTGAGGTGACCGACGGCGAGACGCCCGAGTTTACGCTCGACAACACCCTGGCCTGTTCGGGTACCACGATCACGGCCACCAATACCACCTCCGACCTGACCAACCTGGTCTTTACCGTGCTCGATGAGGCAGGAAATACCGTAGCCAGCAGTGCCAGCTCACCCTTTACCTTCGGGAATGACCTCCCGCTGGGTACGTATACCGTCCGGATGGAAGGCACCAGCGCCACCTGTTCGTCGGGAACCGTCTCTACCGAGCAAACGGTAGACGTAGTGGATACGCCGACCATCACCGTTGCCCCGGTAGCGGATGGTTGTGGATCTATCACGTTTGCCCCAACCGCGACAACGACCGCCGCCTCGGCTATTCAGTGGACCATCCACAATGAAGCCGGTGAGCGGATCTATTCCGATATTAATTTTGAGCCCGGCCAGGTAACGCTGGGCGCGGGTACCTACGAACTGGCCGCGGAAGTGACCAACGACTGCCACGCCGCCAATGATGCGGTGACCTTCACCGTCGATCCGGCCCCGGCCCCCGTCATCGGACTCGATATCGATAATACCTGTGAGGGTGAATCGATCACGGCAAGCAGCCGAACCACCGACGTCAACAACCCTCGCTACACGGTCGTCAACGAGGCCGGTTTTACGGTCGCTACCGGTACGGGCGCCAACTTCGCCTTCGGTCCCGGACTAGCTCCAGGTACCTACACCGTTACCCTGGCGGGTACGAGTGCCTCCTGTGCGGGTACCGCTGTTTCGGTAGACACTACCGTCATTTTCCGTGCCAACCCCGTCCTCCAACTCGACCCGGTAGCCGGAAACTGTGGTTCAATAACCTTTACGCCCTCGGCAACCTACACCTCCGCCGAAGGCATTCACTGGACCATCCGCGATGCCGCCGGCCGTAGCGTTTATAACGACCTAACCTTCGATCCGGCGGAAGTAACGCTGGAGCCCGGTTTCTATACGCTTACCGCCGTTGTGTACAATGACTGTGGTTCGGACGACGACGTGACCTCCTTCGAAGTAGGCAACGGAACCGAACCGACCTTCACACTGGATGCCGAGAATATCTGCGAGGGACAGACCTTCATGGTCACCAATACAACTTCCGATCTCAGCAATCTGCAGTTTTCGGTCCTGGATGAAAGAGGTGCCACGGTGGCAACGAGTACCTCCTCACCGTTCATTTTCGGAGCCGGTCTGCCGACCGGAGCGTACACCGTACGTATGGAAGGCAACAGCTTCTCCTGCTCTTCGGAAAAAGTTATCCAGGAGCAAACCGTAGCTATCCTTTCCTTCCCCACGATTACCGTTGATCCGGTAGCAGAGTCGTGCGGACAGAGCGATTTCGTTCCCACTGCGACGACGGAGTTCGCCATGTCCATGGAATGGGAAGTGCAGAACGAAATGGGCGCGACGGTTTACACCGACGACCGTTTCGAACCCAAGCGGGTTGACCTGCCCGCCGGCGAGTACACCCTCATCGGCCGTGTTTTCAACGATTGTGGCAAGGCAGAGGATCGGACGACCTTCACGGTGAACCCCGGTCCGATCCCGAACTTCAGCCTGAATAGCTCATCGGTCTGTACCGGTGGCAGCATCGTAGCGGTCAACCGCTCTACGGGCGATATCGATGACATCACCTTTGATGTACTGGATGCCGACGGAAACGTCATTATGACCAGTACGGAGGAGACCGCCACCTTCACCTTCGGTGAGGAACTGGCCATCGGTGACTACACGATCCGCCTAACGGTAGGCAGCAGCAGCTGTTCGTCCGTCAGCAACAGCACCATGGTCACTTTGGGCCGTTCGCCCAGCATCATACTCGATCCGATTGCCGACCAGTGCGCTCCGGCGGAAATTCAACTATCCGCTACCCACACCGATCCGGCCTACATCACCTTCGTGAACTGGCAGATCCGCGATGAGAACGGACAGTTGGTGTACAACAACGACACCTTCGATCCACCCGCGGACAGCCTCTACGAAGGAACCTACTACGTGACCGCTACCGTCGCCAACGAGTGTGGCGTGTCCCGTAGCCGCGACACCTTCAACCTGCTGAATTCGGTTACGCCGGTTCTGGCTATCGACTTTGCCTCTGTCTGTGAGGGAGAAAACTTTACAGCCGGCAATGGCTCTTCCGATCTGACGGATATCACCTTCACGGTGGTGGACGCTTCCGGAACCACCGTCGCCAGCAGTTCGAGTACCCCCTTCATCTTCGGTGAAGATCTGGGTGCGGGTGCCTATACCCTTCGGATGGAAGGCAATAGCTCTGCCTGTGGTGATGCGTTAGTAGCCGATACGGTACTGACGGTATCCGCCGGACCGACCGTAGTGCTGGATCCCGTTGCGGATGCCTGTGGAAGCCTGACCTTCACCCCCGGCGCTACGATCACCGATGCCGTGGCGATTGCCTGGCAGATCACCGACGCTAACGGCCTGCCCGTTTACGCCGACGATACCTTCGCCCCGCAGGAAGTAGTACTGGAAACCGGTACGTATACCCTTAGCAGCGAAGTAACCAACGACTGTGGTAGCCAACGGGATGAAGTGACCTTCACGGTAACCGCTCCGGAAGCACCGACCTTCACGCTTTCCAGCGAGGATGTTTGCCAGGAGGAAGCCATTACGGTCACCAATACCACTTTCGGACTCAGCAACGTGACCTTTACGGTGCGCAACGAAATGGACGTGGTGGTGATCAGCGGTACGGATTCCCCCTTCACGTTCGGTAGTGGCCTCCCGGGAGGTAACTATACCGTAACCATGACCGGTGAGCATGCCGGCTGTAACGACGCCACGGTCAGCACCGATACCACCGTAATAGTGCGTCCCGCTCCGAGCGTGGCCGTCGCCTCGGTGGACGCTAGCTGTGGATCACTGACCTTCACCCCGACCGCGGAAGTATCCGATGCCACCAGCATCAACTGGAGTATCCGCAACGCTAGCGGAACGCTGCTGTACACGGATAATACCTTCGATCCGCAGAGCGTGACGCTGAGCGCCGGTTTCTATACGCTGGTGGTTGACGTCGCCAACGACTGTGGCATCGCGGAAGACATGACGTCCTTCGAAATTACCGAGGGTACCGCGCCGACCTTTAGTGTCGACACCGACGATGTCTGTGTGGGTGGAAGCTTTACTGTAACCAATACCACTGCTGACCTCACCAATCTCTCCTTTGTCGTACGCGATATCGAAGGTCTGGTCGTGGCCACTGGAACCACTTCACCATTCACCTTCGGTCCTGACCTGGCGCCGGGTACCTACACCGTCCGGATGGAGGGTGAGAGTACCAGCTGCCCTGCCGGACCCGCGGGTGTGGAGCAAAGCGTGACCGTATCGGGCGCACCTACGGTAATCGTAGATCCCGTGGCGGATGCCTGTGGCTCACTGACCTTTACCCCAATGGCTACAACGACCTATGCGGATGCGATCCGCTGGTCCATCGTGGACGGTAGCGGAGATATCCTCTATACCGATGCCTCGTTCAACCCTCAACAGGTGACTCTCGGCATCGGCAACTACGAGCTGACCGCCGCCGTGAGCAACGACTGTGGAACTGCAGACTACGTAGTCACCTTCACCGTCACTTCCGGATCCGAACCGGCCTTTACGCTGGACATGGAAGAAAGCTGTGAGGGAACCACCTTCACGGCGACCAATGCTACCGCTGCTCTGGCTAGCCCACGCTTCACCGTTATGGATGAAGAAGGTGCCACCGTGGCATCAGGTAGCGGATCCCCCTTCCGCTTCGGTGCCAAACTGGCTCCCGGTTCGTACACCGTTCGTATGAATGGCTTCGACACCGACTGCGGCGACACGCCGGTATCTACCGAAGGGGCTATAATGATCTACGCCGATCCTACGGTGCAGGTAGATCCGATAGCCAGCGCCTGTGGCTCCCTCACCTTTACCCCCTCCGCAGTGTACGATCACGTCACCGGTATGGACTGGAAGATCCGCAATGCAGCGGGCGTACTGGTCTACTCCGATACGAATCTAGACCCCGCAGAGGTTACCCTCGGCCCCGGATTCTACACGCTGGTCGTCAATGCGACCAACGACTGTACCGCTGCCAGTGACTTCACCACCTTTGACATCTCCGAGGGTAGCCCCGCTACCTTCAGCATGGATACGGATGACATCTGTGCCGGTGAAACCGTGACGGTCACGAACACCAGCACCGACCTGGCTAACCTCCGGTTTACGGTAACTGATGCCGACGGCGCCACCGTTGCCAACGGCACGGCTTCTCCGTTCACTTTCGGCAGTGCCCTGCCCGCAGGTACCTACACCATCCGGATGGAGGGAGAGAGCGTTTCCTGTGCTTCCGGTACCATTGGAACCGAAGCGGAGGTAGTGATCAATACCACGCCCATCGTTGCCGTAGAACCGGTAATAGATTTCTGTGGTGAGTCCGACTTTACCCCCGAGGCTACCCTGACGGGCGCCGAGGATATTCTCTGGCAGGTAACCGATGCGGACGGAGCGACCGTCTACACCAATGCCACCTTCAATCCCCTTAAAGTAAAGTTGTCCGCGGGTAGCTATACCCTGAAGGTAACGGCCACTAATGGC
>JBASAV010000741.1:0-2080 GCA_049650785.1 Lewinella sp.
CTCTACCCGTGTATCCTCCCGGAGTAGGCGATTATATTGACGTAAGCTTTCCACCACCCGGTCGGCGGTCTTCTTCGGTGTTTTTCCGTCCCACAGTACATTGTCCGCAAGGAGTAAGCCGCCGGGACGTATACGATCGATCAGTAACTCGTAGTAGGCCGGATAACCGATTTTGTCGCCATCCAGGAACACCAGGTCGAAATCTGCGGGAAGGTCCGCCAGCAACTCGCGGGCGTCCCCCACGTGCAGCTCTATTTGCCGGTGGTAAGGGCTCATGCCAATGTGCCGGGCAGCGATAGCAGCATGCTCCGGGTCCCCCTCAATGGTATGCAGCACGCCACCGGATGCCAGTCCCTCCGCCAGGCACAGCGTGGCGTATCCGGTGAAAGTCCCGATTTCCAATGCAGACCGGGGTTGCAGTAATTTAGCCAGCAACGCCAACAGCCGCCCCTGCAGTTTTCCGCTCATCATTTGCGGCGCGATGGTCTTGAGGAAAGTTTGCCGTTCCACCTCGTCCAGGTACGGCGGCACCGGACCCGAAAAGGACTCGGCATAATCGAACAGTTCGTCAATCAGGTCACGCATGATTACCAGGCATTCGGATCGTCGAGGGGACGAACGGTGATCGCGTGCTTAGTGCGGGCCCGGGCACACTGTCGCTCGTAGAGCAACCGGGCAAGGGTGCGAAAAGGCGGTTCGGGGCTGGTTCCATCCGGGTCAAGAGCATTCGCCACGTGTGATTCGGACAAGTCCAGCGTATAGCAAAGACTCATCAGTTGCTCCGGCCGGTAGCGCATCATCTCTCCCACCTTGGCAGTCAACCACTCGAGCAATTCTTCCTCGGTTAGGGAAGTGGCGGGCAGGTCAAAATCCCGGCGGAGAAGCATAACGGTAACCTGGTCGATCGACATCGGGTAAATATAAGAAAAGGGCTGCCCCCCGTAGGAGACCGCCCTTTTCAATGAGTGGAAGAAGATACTTACTTCAACTCCACCTGGGAGGCGCCGACAATGGAGCCTTTGTTGTACAGCTCAATCGTGTATACACCCTCCAGATATTCCTGACCGGGGACATTCCACTCGGCGCAGTGATTGGCCGCGTCACCCTGGAAGTTGAAAGGAACATTTTTGGTGTAGGGTACCTGCTCACCTTCGCTGGTGGTCAGGACACCGCTACCTTCGGCTTCGATGCTCAGCGTCTCCCCGGTAGGGTTGACGATGCGCATCTGGAAGGTTTCCTCGCCGGGCGTGGCAACGGCGTTGTCCAGGCTATTAAAGCATACGTAGAGACGTTCGACGTTCTTGGCGTTGCTACGACCCACCCAGCGACCGCTGTTGCGTTGCTTCTGGCCCTCCGCGGTAATGTTATTGGTCTTAATCACGCTGGCCACGTTGACTTTCTGGTTCAGCTGGCTATTCCGGTTGGCCAGGTCTTCGCGTTCGCTGACCAGAACGGCACGCTCGCTATTGAGCTGCTCGTTGGTTTGCTGGCTTACCTGTAGGTCGTTACTCAACATATCGCGTTCCGTGGAGAGTTGCTCGTTTTGCTCGGAGAGCTCGGCGTTGGCAAGGCGTAGCTCTTCCAGTTCGGCGACGTAACCAGTGGTCTTCTCCTTCAGGTCGGCGAGCTCGCGACGGGCGGCACCGAGGTTGCGGGAGTCACGGGTGAGACTGGTGATCTTCTCGTTCTGCAGACGCAGTTCTTCCTTTTGCTGGTCGATCAGCGCATTGAGTTCTTCGTTGCTTCCGCGCATTTCTTCCAGTTCGGCCAACGACTCGTAGTACTGCTTTTCCGCCTGGGCCTTGAATTGCTCCATTTCAACCAGTTCGGTCGAAAGCTGCGCATTCTCCGTGCCGCGGTTCATAAAACTGATACCGAGTACCACCAGGGCAATAGCCAGGACGGCGATAATGACGCCGAGCAGGGTAGACCGACTCTTTTGCGGCTTCGGAGCAGGGGTGAATTTATTGGGTTCCGAGGAAGGATTATTCTGAATGGTTGCCATATGGCGTTGGTTTGGTGATGGGTAAAATCCAAATGCTGGTGCAACAGCCGGGAGTTACCCGATTGGTGTCCATAC
>JBASAV010000742.1:0-3969 GCA_049650785.1 Lewinella sp.
CATCGGAGGAGAGGTCTCCCTCCCCTACCCCGTAGGTCACGGGGAGTTCGTGCTGAATGGAATAGTAGTTGCCCAGATCCGCCCGGTGCTTACCGTAGGGAACGGCCGCGTCCAGCTCATCATGATCGAAGGTGACCTTGCGGTAGTCTCCGAGCCGGCGACGGAAGCGCGCGATCACCTCGGCAGCGTTAAAGGGAACCAACAGTGACCCCTTGTGAAATTTGTAGACGCCGCGTTCCGGGGCGAAGAGGGGGCGGTGGCCGGCCGTCAGGGGAAGCACCCACTCCTCACCGTCGGTTTGGCGGATGCCTCCTAAAAAATTCGCCAGTTTCAGTTCGCGGATGGCGCGTACGCCCTCCACGTTCATGATCACCCGGTAAAGGTCGGAGGCCCGAAGTTCGCTGGGCATCCGTAGCTGCTCCAGTTGTTCGGTGTCAACGAAACCATGGCTCTGGGCGGTCACCTGATATGTATCTTCGTAGGCAGGGAGATAGGGGCGGCCGCGAAATATCTCCTCCATGGGCTTTCCCTGGGCGAGCAGTTCCTTCAGACTGGAAAAGCGGAGGCGGGGGGAGATGAACTCCTCGATGGCCGCGAATACATCGGACAGCACGGCTGCCGGGTCGGCCTTCGGGGCGATGTCCAGATCGAGGCAGAAGGCGATTTCTTCATCGCGCAGCACGATGACTTCCGGAAAATCTTCGCAAAGATTGCGGTGGGCGTGCAGCCGCCGATCCACCTCGGCCAGCGTGGCACCGATCGTATTGCCGCCAACCGTACACTTCTCCCTTTCTTCCGTGAGGCGCGGATCGATATCCAGCAATACCCGGTAGAGTCCGTTCAAACGGACCTCCGCGCGGTCGGGACCGGATGGGGAACCGGTCGCCAGAGGTCGGGCGTCGCAGTCGGTTGGCGTCGGAATACGATAGTGCAGCGGAATTTCCTGTTCGGCCTTCTCGATCCAGGCGTTGCGAACGCCGGGAATGTCGATAATCATCCTGCGGTAATCCAGCAGGGTAACCGGGTTATTGGTCAGGATCTCCGCCGGAGTGAAGAAGTTGCCGTCGGGCGGGGTATTCGTTGCTGGCGCGAAGAGTTCGGCTTCGTTGAGGCTGGTTCTGTACCCCAGATCGGTAAGAGCGTAACAAAGCAGTTCCAGCATAGTAATGCCGGGATCGTGCAGGTTGTGATCCGTCCACAGGTCACCCGAGAGCGCGGCAATGTGCGCGATGCCGGATTCCCTCAATTCCCGGAAACCGGGAACCTCCGCGAATCTCGGATCTTCTTTCAGGATATGTTGGGCCAGGTTGGTGGACATGGGTTGGTTGAATCGGCGTTATGCTACGCTTAGATGAATGTAGATCCGGCTTTGTTACTCTAGGCCTTCTGCCTGGCTTCCGTTCAGCTGCTCTTCGAGATCGGAGACTCGTTGGTCGAGCGTTTCGATGATGCGCTGCTGCTCCTTAAGCGCGGCGGTGAGCACGGCAGTCATATTCCCGTAGGCCACCGTCTTATCCTTCTCCAGCTGGCGGGTCAGTTCCGGAAAGCATTCAAAGACGTTCTGGGCGTTGAAGCCGATCTGCCGCCCCGCGTCCGACGCGTTGGCCCCCGCTCGCCAGTGGAAGTAGATGGGATGTAGCTTTTTCAGTTGCCGGAGCACTTCCGCCCCCTCCAGCCTTCCTTCGGATTTGATACGCTTGCCGTTCGTTTCCAGATAGGCCGTTTGACCCAGCTGATGGCCGTTGACGTGGAGATCGAAGTCTTCCGGCGGGTTGTTGGTCCGAAGTCCCATACGCCCCTCCCGGGACAGGTAGGCTACCGTGTCCCCCTGGTTGATGTTGACCTCAAAGTCTTGCCCCTCGGCGGTTTGCCGTCCGGCCTTGAAGGCAAAGCCGCTCGGCGTGTCCGTGATCAGGGTAGCGAACTCGTCATCCACCCCCAGCGCATGATAGGTTTTCGGCCGCTCGGGCTGCGGACGTTCGTTGATGGCACTGATACAGACGTTGTCGTTGGAGAAATCCAGTCGCACCGTTCCCATATCGGCTTCCGTTACCTCGAGTTTCGAGCGGGGAGCTTCCGTTCCGATTCCGACTTGTCCGTCCCGGTCCACGGCAACGGCGGTCAGCCCCTTACCCATCTCCTGCTTCAGCTTACTGTAGCTGCCGCCCATGATGATGCGTAGGCCCTGGCTGGCGTCGGTCTGCCAGTAAGCTACGCTGTGGTTGACCCCCTCTAGGAGATAGTGATTGTCCCCGCCGGCGGTGCGGTCCACGAGCAACACCGTGGCGGCTTCGTTCCCGTTGCGGTGATTGACCACGAAGCGACCGTAGCCATCGTCAATGGCATCCAGGATACCCTTAGGCTGCTCAGTACCGATCCCGGCGGCGGGGCGACCCTTGTCGGAGGTAAGCTTGAGAAGCAACAGCTTCGAATTGGATTCCGCCCCCCGGAAGTAGGCATAGCCCAGGGTATTGGTGTTATAGCTGGATTGCTTCCCCAGAGACCAGTCGACGCTCTCTTCCCCGCCGGCTGTTGTAAGGCCGATCATCGGGCCGGCTCCTTCGGGGTCTACCCGGATAGAGCCGGAGGGACCCGAAACCTGGAACCTGCTTGCCGGGTCGTCCGTACCGATTCCAATGCGGGCTTTGAGTTGGTAGACGACCACCGGTTCCTCCCCGTCTTCGTCGAGGATCACCTCCCAGTCCTTATCGTCTACTTCCAGTTGGAGCTCACACCAGCGTTCCTTATCGTCGGGAGGAGGAATATCGGAGCAGATGCAGAGCGCATCCGAGGGCATTGACCCGGTTTCACCCTTTGCTGTCTTCACCATTTCGGTATTGCCCTCCCCATTATCAGTTTCGGCATCGCCGTCACCGGGGCAAAGGACCACCTCTTTGGCATCCCGTAGGGCCAGCAAGTACAGGCTTTTACCGTAGATCACGACGTCGTTTTGACAGTACCGTTTGCCCTGCTGCCACTGGCCGAAGAAGTGATCGTCCTGGCGGTTAAGGGTGGAATCTATCAAATCGGCATAGTGCTCCTTGGTAGGGATGACTTTACCGGTAAAAACGGATTTGAGCGTGTTGCGATTTTTTACGGCCATAGCGGTATGGATTTTAGTCTTCTAAGACGATGATTTGATGTTGGTCCTCGGCATTCGGGCCGTTGACGGTGGTGAGGACGGAGCGGGCGTAGCGAGCGGCGTGAAACGTGACCGGACCCTCTTCGGGATCGAGGATGCGCAAGTCGCGAACGAAGTCCACGTACTCCAGTTCCTCGACGAAGTGGACGGCGGTGGAGTAGTAAAAGCGCCCGCCGAAACTGATGTCCCCGGCGGCCTCGGCTCTTGTCCAGGGGGCCAGGAGGCCGCGCAGGTCTTGTTGTAGCCTGTTCCGGTAGAAGGCGGTACTCTTACCCGGGTGAAAGCGTACGCAAAGGGTAAGGCGTATCCGTTCGTAGGCGGGATTCAGGACACTGATCGTAGCGCAGGGTGCGGCTCGCTCGCTGCAGTTTTGGCGGATAGCTTCCAACTCGGCTGCCGGGAGACGCGGCTCGTAAGGATTCACGGCCGAAACTTGCTTCACGTCCGGCACGACGACCACCGTTACGTTTCCGGGGGCCCGTTCCATGTCGCGGTCGGCATCTCCCCGCACCCCGAGTGTATGCGTGAGGCACTTCACCCGATACACGCGGGGAAAAGCCTCTAGCACCAGGCTTTCGTAATCGTGGAGGGTGATGGCGCGCCCCTTATGGCGCAGCAGTTCGCTTACACGGCGATCGAAACGATCGTTAGCTTCCGGTGGCCGCCCGCCAAAAGAGGGGTAAGCTTGCTCGATCCCCTTCAGACCGGCCACCGGGCTGAGCAACTTGGCGATCGAGCCCTCGGGCAGGGCCGTTTCAAGCCGCTGCGGGTCATTCTCTTTTCCGGTGACCGCTACCACCTCCGCCGCCTGCGTACTGACCCGCAGG
>JBASAV010000743.1:0-12827 GCA_049650785.1 Lewinella sp.
CGGGCACGTCGGCATCTTCGGATTTTTTCCGGCTGCGGCGGGTTTTCTTCTTCTCCGTTTGCTCGTCCGCCGAACGTTCCCGGGCTACGGCTTCGGCCTCCGCGGCATCTTCCGCACTGCTTTCGGCCGCGGGCTCGGCCGGGAAGGGATCCTTGCTGAAGACCAGCATGTCGTCACCCAGATCGGTATAGATCGTGTCACCGGCGATGAATTTTCCAGAGATCAGGTCCTTCGAGAGTTCATCGGCCAGATCCGCCTGCAGCACCCGCTTCATGGGACGGGCACCGTACTGCGGATCGTAACCGCGCTTGGCCAACCACCCCAGCGCACGATCGCTGATCTTGATGATCATGCCCTGACGGGCCAGCATTTTCTCGGTCCGGTGCAGGAGGAGCCGGGCGATGTGCTTGATCTCCGCCCGGGTAAGCGGGGTGAACATGATGCGCTCGTCAATGCGGTTCAGAAATTCCGGCCGCAGATTCTCCTGTAAGGTCTCAAAAACCTCCTCTTTGGTGGTCTGGATGATATCCTGCCGGTGCTTCTCGTCGAGGTTGGCTAGGTCTTCGAAGTTCTCCAGGATGGTATCCGACCCCATATTCGAGGTCATGATGATGATGGTATTTTTGAAGTTGGCTACCCGTCCTCGGTTGTCGGTGAGGCGGCCGTCGTCCAGCACCTGGAGCAGGATATTGAAGGTGTCCGGGTGAGCTTTCTCGATCTCGTCCAGTAACACGATGGAGTAGGGGCGCTGGCGGACCGCCTCCGTCAGCTGGCCGCCTTCGTCGTAGCCGACGTAACCCGGAGGCGCTCCGACCAGGCGGCTGACCGTGTGGCGCTCCTGGTATTCACTCATGTCGATGCGCGTAATGGCCCGCTCGTCGTTGAAGAGCACCTCGGCCAGCGCCTTGGCGAGTTCGGTTTTACCAACTCCCGTGGGGCCGAGGAAGATGAAGCTGCCAATGGGGCGGTTCTCATCCTGTAGACCTGCGCGGCTCCGGCGCACGGCGTCGGATACGGCGCGCACGGCTTCCTCCTGTCCGATCAGCCGCTTGTGCAGCTCATCTTCCAGTTTGAGCAGCTTGTCGCGTTCGCTCTGAAGCATGCGCTGCACGGGGATACCGGTCCAGCGCGCGACCACCTCGGCGATATCGTTGGCCGTGACCTCCTCGTTGGTGAATCGATTCTCGTCCGGCAGGTTTTCCAGTTCCTTATCCGCGTTGGCTAATTGCTTCTTCAGATCCTGTAACTGACCGTAGCGGATTTTGGCGACGGTTTCGAAGTCGCTGTTGCGCTCGGCCTTTTCGGCTTCGTGCTCCAGTTCCTCGATGGTCTTTTTGATGTTCTGGCTGGCGTCGACGAGTTCCTTTTCGTTGCGCCACCGGGCGCGTAGGCTGTCGCGTTTTTCGCGGGCGTTGGCGATCTGCTCCTCGATGAGCTGCAGCTTCGGCGCGCTGCCTTCCCGTTTGATGGCTTCCCGCTCGATCTCGAGCTGGCGTACGCGGCGCTCCCATTCGTCGATCTCCTCGGGCACGCTATCCAGTTCGAGGCGCAGGCGGGCGGCGCTCTCGTCGATCAGGTCGATGGCCTTGTCGGGCAGAAAGCGGTCGCTAATGTAGCGGTTGCTCAGCTCGGCGGCGGCCACCAGGGCCTCGTCGAGGATCTCGATCTTGTGGTATACCTCGTAGCGCTCCTGGAGCCCCCGCAGAATGGAGATGGTGTCCTCCACGCTGGGCTCCTCGATGCGGACGGTCTGGAAGCGTCGAACGAGCGCCTTGTCCTTCTCGAAGTACTTCTGGTATTCGTCCAGCGTGGTGGCACCGATGGTGCGCAGGTCTCCCCGGGCCAGGGCAGGCTTGAGGATATTAGCCGCGTCCATGGCTCCGTTGCCACCGCCGGCACCGATCAGGGTATGGATCTCGTCTACGAAGAGGATGTAGCGGCCGTTGCTGCTGGTCACCTCCTTGATGACCCCTTTGAGGCGTTCCTCGAAGTCACCCTTGTATTTCGCGCCGGCCAGCATGCCGGCGATATCCAGCACGAAGATCCGTTTCTCGCGCAGGCTTTCCGGTACGTCGCCCTTCACGATACGCCAGGCAATACCCTCCACGATGGCGGTCTTACCTACGCCGGGTTCGCCGATGAGCAGGGGGTTATTCTTCTTGCGACGGCTCAGGATCTGCAGCAGGCGGCGGATCTCTTCATCGCGGCCCACAATGGGGTCCAGTTTGCCGTTTTCAGCGCGGTCGTTGAGGTTGACGGTGAATTTTTCCAGTAGGTTGTAGGTGTCGTCACTGGACGGGTCGGTGACCGTTTTTCCCTTTCGCAGCTCCTGGATGGCCGTACGGATGCCGTCGTTGCTGGCTCCGAGGTCCTTCAGGATGCGGGCCCCCTTATCACTCGCGCCCTGAATGATGCCGAGCATCATCAGTTCGATGCTGATGTACTGGTCGCCGAAATCGGTGAGCATTTTCTTCGCCCGGCTGAGCGCGCGGTTCGCATCGCCGGTGAGGTACTGCTTACTCTGTCCTTTGACGCGGGGGTAGTCCTGCAGTACCTGCTTCAGTTCGCGCCGTACTTCGGGCAGGCCGACGCCTACTTTCTTGAAAATGAAATCGGCGACGCTTTCGTCAACCGTTATGATTCCCGCCAGTAGGTGGGGGGTATCCACCTGCTGCTGATCCATCTCCTTGGCGATCTTCTGGGCCTGGATGATGGCTTCCTGCGCCTTGGTGGTAAAATTCTCGTAGGTCATATCCCTATTATATGCTATTCAAAACGTAAGGTAAAGTAAACGCGGACGGGGGCAATCGGATCGCGGGCCCCTCCCCCCGATGCCGATTTTACGACCTCCCACGTGGAAGATTCGACGAGTGCGTTGCCCACGTAGTCCATGGTGGCCCGACCGGGTTGCCCGCGGAAACGAAAATCACTGAGGCTGCCGTCTTCGTTAACCAGAAAGCTCACTTTTACTCTTCCCGCAGGCAGGTTGTCCGGGCGCTCCTCTTCGATTCGAGTTCGCAGCTGTCGGTAGCCCTCCTCCGGGCGGGCCTGGGCGCGTGCCGTCCGGTCAGCTTCGAGGGGCACGTTACTTACCGCTGCGGTCTCCGTCCACGGCTGGAAGCGCGCTCGCTGGACCAGCTCGTTCATGCTGATCTGTAGCAAGGCCGCGGTATCGAATACCTCGAGTATTTCTTCTTCGTACCCGGGGTGGCTCACTTCTATCTGGTTTAGCGTGACGTCCGCAGGGAGCTGGAAGTTGCCCAGGCTGTCGGTCGTCGTCCCGAAGGGCAGACCGACCCGACGCACCTCGGCGTCCGCGATGGGGTTACCATCCTCGTCGGTCACGCGCCCGCTCACGGATTCGGGAGCTGCGGCAGCCCGGGAAGCAACGGCATGGTCAGCGAGCGGCTGCGGTGGCGGCAGTACGGGGGCGGTGACCTGGCGTCGGGCCTGCTGTACCGTTACTCCACTGCTTTCGAATTCTCCCGCCACCTCGGCGTCCTGTAGCACGACGGCATCATCCTCTACTACTTTCGAAAGCCCGGCTGCGTCCGGAACCTTCGCAAGGGCCGGTTCCTCAGCTGTCGTTCGGGCTGCTTCCGTTGGTGCGATGGGGGCGGGCGGCGGGGGCGCAGGAGAAACGCTTTCCGGGGCCGCGGCCGGAGCAGGCTGACGGGGTGGGGGGGCTTGCTCCTGCGCGATCGGCCTATCCGTCTGATCGAAGTACCTCGGCAGCAGGAGGGCGGCTATGCCCAGTAGGACCAGCACCGTAGCCGCGGCGGCATAGCGCGTAAACAGGGACCGCCGGGTCGCGCCGGGTCGCGCCCGCTCGGTCATAGACTGTACGATCGAAGCGTGATTTTCGGCGGGGTGATCCTGGAGACCCGTCAGGGCTTGTTTCAGGCCGGCATCGGTACGGGCACGCCGTTCCAGTTCCGCTTCCTCGGGCGCGGTGATGGCGCCGCTGATCCAGCGGCGTAACAACTCTTGATCCGGGTATTCATTCGGGAGCACGGTCGTTGTTTTCAAGGCCGTCGAGGCAGATTTTTAAATTTCGGCGGCCATTCTGTAAATGGGAACGCACCTGACCCACGCTTAGATGCAAGGCTTGGGCGATAGTCTGGTAGCTCTCCCCCTCCTCCAGGTAGAAGCGTCGGATGCATTGCCTTTGTTCCTCCTTCAGCTGCTTCAGGCAGTGGTAGAGCGGGCGGGTATCCGCTGCTTCCTGATTGTCATGACGTAGATGCTCTTCCAGTCCGGATTGCATAGGGACGGGGTCGCTCAATTGCAGGGGGTCCCGCTTTTCCCGCCGCAACTGCATCAGGCAGTGGTTACGGACCAGTGTTTGCAGCCAGGATCGAAAGTTGGTTACCTCGTGCTGCGGCAGCTTTTCAAGCAGTACCGTAAAGATTTCCGCACCGGCATCCTCGGCTCGTTGCGGCGTCCCCAGGTAGCGGAGGCACCAGGCGTAGATGAGCTCGGCGTAGCGCTGGTAGAGGGGGTAGAGGTCCCGGGGCTTACCCGTCCTCCGAAAATCGGCTAGCAGTCGGTTGTCATCGGGTTCGGGTGGCATGGAGGTCAAAAGTACGATGCTGGTTGTGGGTGGGGTGGGTACAAAGCGGTTTCCAACCGCGAAGTACGAAGCAGTCTCCGACTGCGACGCAAGTTGATATTTACAAACTAAATGTTGCATCTATGGAATAAAAAACCTTTATTTGTTTAAAATAAGTGGCTATGCAAGATTACCCGATTCCTTCCTCACCCGTTCATATTACTTATCGCCTCTACGGCAGCATTCCAAATTTGCCGATGCAAAAGCTGCATGAAAGTCATCGCCTGGCTCTGGTCGCGCTAAACCGCGAGTTTCCGCACGATTTGCGTAGCCGAGATCACGAGGCCAGAGTAAAGCACCTGGAACTTAACGAGCATCAAGCCATTCGTTTTTACCTTGACTACGATAATTTGCTCGACCGAGCCACCTGTGGTCCAACCTTATTAAATACACCGGCAGCCAAGCGGATTATCCTGGATTCCTGGCATTTTATAGCCGAGCAGCGTCGCCTTAAGGTCTATGCAATTAGTGTAATGAGCAATCACGTACACATCATTTTAGCTAGTCGGGACGATCACTCTTCCTGCCTGCTAAAAGAAACCCTGCGCGATCATAAGCGCTTCACGGGCAACCTGCTAAATCGCCTTCATAAAACGCCTGGTCGCCGAGTATGGGCAGAGAAAGAATACGATAGAGTGATTCGACGGGGGAAGTTTGAGCGTGTCCTTTGGTATGTACTCAATAATCCGGTGAAGGCGGGTATTACTGATGATGCGATCGGATGGTTTGGAAATTGGTGGGCCCCCGAGCTTCAGAAAAGCTTTATTGATTTACGGGTAGCTTAGGAGGCAGCGGTGCCAGAGGTTATACGGTACGTCGCGGCCGGAAGCCGCTTCGAACTTCGCGGTTGGAAACCGCTTTTTACTGCGCGGCCGGAAGCCGCTTCTTACTGCGCTGCCGGAGGCAGCCTCCTACGGCTCCACGTAGTACTTTTGCCCCAAACCAACCCCAACCATGGAAAACCATACCTACGTAGCGATCATGGCCGGCGGCGTCGGCTCCCGCTTCTGGCCCGCCAGCCGCGAGGATAAGCCGAAGCAGTTTCTGGATATCGCCGGTGACGGGCGCAGCCTGCTCCGGATGACCTTCGAACGGTTTCTGAAGCTCACTACGGCGGATAAGATCTTTATCGTCACCAATGGTAAGTACAAGGACCTGGTCCACGAGCACATCCCGGAAATTGAGGCGCAGCAAATTCTGTGCGAACCGAGCCGGAACAACACCGCCCCCTGCGTAGCCTACGCTGCCTTCAAGCTACAGAACCTCGATCCCGAAGCCAATTTCGTGATTGCCCCCAGCGACGCACTCATCGTCAATGATTCCCTGTTTACCGCCAACATCCGCAAGGCCCTGAACTTCACTGCGGCCAACGATGCCATGGTCACCCTGGGTATCTCCCCCGATGCTCCCCACACCGGCTACGGATACCTCCTGTACCTGGATGAAACCACCGATACGGAAGACGTCTACCGGGTAAAGCGTTTCGCTGAGAAACCCGACCTGGAGACGGCAAAAGGCTTCCTGCGCAGTGGCGATTACCTCTGGAACGCCGGTATTTTCATCTGGCGCGCCAAGACGATCCTGGATGCCTACGAAGCGTACGCACCCGAGATATATGCCCTCCTCTCCCAGGGGTTAAGCTACTACAACACCGAGCGGGAGCAGTCCTTCATCGACGAGTTCTACCCGCAGACCCCGAGCATCTCCGTGGACTACGCCATTATGGAGAACGCCGCTAACATCTTCACCATTCCCGCCCAATTCGGTTGGTCGGATCTCGGTGCGTGGGGGGCGTTATACCACGAAAGCACTAAGGACGGTGACGGCAACGTCATTACCGGCGATGTCCTCATTGAAGACACCCACAACAGCCTCATACGCGCACCCAAAGACAAGCTGGTCGTCGTCGGTGGCGTGGACGACCTCATGGTCATCGACGAAGGCGACGTCCTGCTCGTCTACCCCCGCAACCGCGAACAGGAGATCAAGGCCCTACGTGCCAAGGCGGAGAAAGAGTACGGAGAAAAGTTTGTGTAGCTAGTCGAAAACCCGCTGAAGTCTAAGACAAGTCCATCAAGGATCGGACTAACAAGGCGGCGAAGCCGACTTACTACCTACTACGAGACGGCGAAGCCGGCTCACTAAAGCACCATAGAGACGGCGAAGCCGACTCACTAAAAGACTAAACATACCGCTCCGTAAACTCCACCAAAGAAGGCCGGAAGTACCAGAACGCCCCCAGCATCAGCACGACCAATCCCAGCGCTTCGTAATTATACGTCAACAGGGCAACCGTCGTCAGCAGCAGAGTAGCGCTCTCCAGAATGGCTAGCCGGATAAAGACCGTAGCCCGGTAACTACTCGCCGCCCGGTCCCTAATACCTTTCTGTTTAGCTACCGTTTTGGCACGAAACTGATCTAAGAACCAGGCACCGCCGACCATGCAGACCGCGTAACCGGCCAGCACGTATATGTCCGACCGCGCATCCATGAAAAACCGCGCCGGTTCACCCTGGATCGTAAACCAGACGAATACCGCGAAGAGGAGTTGTCCCATCAATAGCGCGTAAAAGATGGTTTGTAGCTGCCGAAACCAGCGTCCGTCACTCAATGCCATGCATCATCTTTTTCATCCAGCCGGAGATGGCTACGAAGATCAAAGCGGCAGTGATCGGTACCGCGGCGAAGATGCCGAAGAAACCACTCAGGCCCACGGCTTCCGCAATTTCATCGATGTACGACCCCGTCAGGCCGGCCGCGAAGTTGGCAATGAAATTGGCCACGAAGAATACCCCGAACATCAATCCGACCAGCCGAACGGGCGCCAGCTTCGATACGTAGCTAAGGCCCACCGGTGAAATGCAGAGTTCGCCCAGGGTGTGGAACAGATAGGCAGCGATGAGCCAGAACATGCTTACGCTGGCCGTTTTGGCTCCGTCAGGGATGCTCAGGGATCCGACGGCGAGAATAGCAAAGCCCAATCCAAGCAGAGTCAATCCCAGGGCGAATTTGATCGGACCGCGCCGCAGGAAAGAAATCTTGCGCTCCCACAGTTTGGCGAAGGCCGGAGCGAAGCAAATGATGAAGAGACTATTGAAAATCTGGAACCAACCGGCCGGTACCTCGGGGGCTGCCTCGGTAAACTGCTCGTACAGCATGTTCCCGATGAGGATCCAGATAATGACGAAGGCCAGGCCCAGTACGATGTTAGCGAGACTGTATTTTTTGAAGGTGATACTGAAGAGCTTGAACAGCACCCACGTCAGTACCAGTACCGGAATGACGGTAATGGCGGTATTCGCAATTCGGAAGTAGGTAGCTCCCTCACCCGTCAGGTTCCGCTCCGTGTAGTCGAGCGCGAAAATGGTCATGGACCCGCCCGCCTGTTCGAAGGCCCACCAGAAGAATATGATGAAGAAACTGAAGACAATAATTGACCACACCCGGTCGCGCTCGACCTTGGTCAATGATTTATCCGCCACGATCCAGCCCACAAAGCCGACCACCGCTCCGAGGATGATCGGCGGCATGAATTCCCGGCTGAAGGTCTGCAGGGCATTTGCCTGTGGCTCTGCCAGGGTTGCAATGAGGAGGTAAAAGATCGCTGCTACGGCTAATCCGATCCCGCCCCACACCAGGGCACGTTGGCCGTCATCGTCTCCCCCCACCGAAGGAGTGAAGTCGTCCTTAGCCTCCACCGGGGTCATGGAGGCGTCAACGGTGAATCCATCTGGCTCTACGGCGCGCGATTCCGTTACGGCGGATTTACTGGCTTCCCGTTCCCGGCTCTCGCGGGGGGACAACCCAATGTCGCCAAAGATGTCCTGGGCGAACCAAAACTGTACGAGACCAATAAACATGAATATACCGGCCAGTCCGAAACCGTAGCCGTAGCCCCAGTCGGCACTTTCTCCGTAGTAGCTACACAGCAGGATTCCCAGGAAGGCCCCGGCGTTGATACCCATGTAGAAGATGGTGTAGGCACCGTCCTTCCGTTCGGTGTCCTTGTCGTACAACTGGCCAACGATGGAGGAGATATTCGGCTTGAAGAGTCCGTTGCCTATGATCAACAGAACGAGGCCGGTGTAGAAAAGCAGCGAGGTTTCAAAGGCCATGGCAGCATGACCCAGTGTCATAATAAAAGCACCAAGCACAACTGCCTTGCGGTAACCCAATAACCGGTCGGCCAGGATCCCACCGATCATCGGCGTAAAGTAGACCAGCCCGGTATAGATCCCGTAGAGGGCGAGGGCATCTGCGCGATCCCAGGGCGTGTCACCGAAGGCGACGTTCACCAGGAACACGACCAACAACACCCGCATCCCGTAGTAACTGAACCGCTCCCACATCTCGGTAAAGAAGAGCACGAAGAGTCCCGGCCGGTGGCCGAAAATGCTGCCCCCGTCTTCCGGGTGCCGTAGGGTCGATGAATCCATGTAAGGTCAGGTTGAGGTTTGGTGAGGGCAATCGCACCAAAGAAACAAAATTACCGCTTACCTCCGGCCAACGCGATCCGGATCGAAGCTCCGAACAAGCCCCCGAGACCGGCCGTGATACCTCCGAAAAGGGCGGTAATGATCACCAACACCCATCCCGTCGGTACGCCGAAGGTCACCGCCAGCCGGTCACCCAGCCGGCCCTCCGAGAACAGGTGCAGGTAGCCCGCGTAACACCCCCAGACCATGACCGCGGCCAGGAAGGGGAAGTAGAAGCCACCCCTTCGCCACACCGGATAGAGGTAACCCAGGGCAACACACGCTATGGCCGGAGCATACCAGCTGGCATCCAGATAGAGGCACAGGATGCACACCAGCAGCGTAGAGACGAGGAGAAAAAAGCGGTACATAGTCGTTATTCAAAGATCCAGCTGCCGATCGGGTCCACCGGCATTCTTGCCAGGGTCAGTTCGTGATAGCGCCCTTCGGCCCACTCGTCGAAGCCGTTGTCGTAAAATGTGCTTCCCGGATTTCCGGACGCGCCCCCCGGTAGGGCCCCCCAACCACGCGGTCTTTCGCCGAGTTCCACTACCATTCGCCAGCTGGCCCCGAAGCCGTCGCCTACCACGCGGGGAGTACTGCGGGCGCCACCGCTGTTGATGCGCCGCGAACCCAGTCCCGGGATCCGGGCGATGTGGTAAATATGGGCGTCGCGCTCTTCCGCCCACGTGAGGGGTAGTTCGCCATCCAGTTCCTCCAGGACTTCCTCAAACGAGCGCTGTACCAGGATCGCTCCCGTCTCCCGGAAGTTGGCCGTGCTATCGATGTCGAAAATGGGATGGTTGGGATTGTTCTCCAGTAGATCTGCCAATTTCCACCCGTCTGGTTTGAGCAACCCTTCCTCGGCGTAGAATTCGTCGAAGGTCAGCCGGTACAGTTTCGAACGCCAGGCGTCGAAGAGCGCCGGAGCACGACTTTCCCCCGCATAGCGGTAATCCCATTCGGATAGAATGCGTAACAGTCGCTGACCGTTTTCATCCAATTCCCGCCGGTTGATCCGCGCCAGTAAGAAAGGGGACAGTTCTTCTGCCTCCAAAGAATAGTCATCGAGTTGCAGTTCCTTCATCCGCCGCTGATTCATCGTCGGCTGTCGGTCCAGCACCCGGTTGATGTAGCGGCCCCGGTACTCATCGAAGCGGCCGAGGTAATAGTAGGGGTAGTCCGGACCGGTGGTCACCTGGTTGGCCGAGCTCACGTAACCCCGCGCCGGATTGTACTGCACGGGTCGTTCGGCGAAGGGGATCCACCCCTGCCAGGCGTTTTTCAGGCTGTCCCCTTCCCGGATGAAGCGGCCCTCTTCCGGCTCGCGTAAGGGGAAGAATCCATTGGGCCGGATCGCAATGTCCCCGTCCTTGGCCGCGAAAACAAAATTCTGGGCCGGATCCACGTAGCCCTCCAGGGCGGCGACATAATCATCGTAGTCGCTGCTCTCCATCAGGTCGAGGAAGGTGCGCAGGATCGTATGCGGCCGTACCGCCTTCCGGGGACTGTCCTGCGCCCGCCACCGCATAGCCATATCGGCGTACGGCCCCTCCGTATAGGGCACGGGGCCGAATACCGTGTAGGGCGTGCGGACCACGATTTCGTTCTCCCCCTTCACCCGCAGGGTATCCGCGCGGTACGTCGCCGGTGTAGGTTCTCCGTCCAGGAGGTACTCGGTCCGGGAGGTGTCCGTCCAGGTGATTCGGTACCAGTCGGTAACGTCGTGGCCCACGTTCGTCTCTCCCCAGGCAATGTCCTCGTTGAAACCGATCATGATGCCGGGCGCGCCGGCCAGTCCCACCCCCCGCGCATTACACCCCGGATAGGTTATCTGTACTTCGTACCACACGCTGGGGTAGGTCAGCGACAGGTGCGGATCGTTGGCCAGTAGCGGGAGGCGGGTGTTGGAATGCTCCGGACCTACGGCCCAGTTGTTGCTGCCGTTGTCCGGGTCGGGCGGGAAATACCGGAAGGCATTCGTATCGATCTGAAAAAAATCGGGGCGGCGGAGCGCAGGAAAAGAGAATTCCACCGGCAGCAACGATAGCTGGTTTACCGGCAACTCGGTATCCGGCACCACGGGACTATCCTCGGGAAATCGTTCCGGGAACAAGTCGTCGAAGCTCTCGCGACCAATTTTATTCAGGGTCGCTGTATTCTCCGCGTCGCTGTATCCGCCACTCAAGCCGGCTGACATTCCCTTCGTCAGCAGCGCAATCCGGTAGGGCGACCAACGGATGGGCTCGTGGCCTAGCAATTTGTATTCCAGGGGGTATTGCTCGGGATTCAGTTGATCCAGGTAGGCGTTGATGCCAGCGGCGTAGGCCGTCAAAATCCGATAATCTTCCGGGAAATCGATGCGTATCGTATCGACCATGCGCTCGGCCATTTCCCGGTATCCGGTACGGATCTGCTGCAGGTCACGTGCTTTCATATTCGGACCGAGCACTTCGGAGAGGGATCCTTCCGTCGAGCGGGTGCTTATGTCCATTTGCCACAGCCGGTCGTAGGCATTCACGTAGCCCTGCAGAAAGATCGCGCTCTCCTGGCTGCCGGCGATGATGTGTGGCACGCCGCGGTCGTCGAAGTGGATTTCCCCGCGGGCGATCGGATCATCCAGCTGAAAGCTAAGTTCCTGGGTCCGGGGTCCTTCACCGGTATGCTGCCAAAATCCCCGCGCCGGATTGAAGAAGGGGCCCAACTTCGGCAGCGGAAGACCGAATAGGCCCGGGATACTTCCCAGTACGAGCCAGCCGATCAGCAGAAGTGCGGAGATAAGGGGAGCCGTCCAGCGCATAGTCAAGGATAAGGGAGGGCGAAGGTAAGAGCTTGACAACGAACCAAAATCCGGGTGCCCTATTTAATAGGCGATGAGGAAGTACCTATCCAGGATTTTGTCCGGTATCGGCCTGTGTCTGCTACTCGTGGCCTGCGACGGCGACACCCGTAACCGACGGGCCGAGCGCGGCGAGAATTTCGTTAGCGATCCGGACCATCTATACTTCATGAATACCCGCAGTCGAGACTATCTATCCACTACGGTGGAGGAGGGGGTTGAGGTATTCCGGTACGACGACCTGGACGGTGACCCCGACTTGCTTATCCGTAATAACTGGCTGGACGACCGCGCGGATCTGATTCTGGAGGGCCGCATCCTCTCACTGGTGGAAGTGCGCCGCCTGCGCGATCAACTGCGTGGCGGCCAGGATTCCCTGGAGCTAGCTACGAATGCCCAGCGGGAGGCGGTCACGGAAGTCATCGCGGATTACCTCCGCTTGGTCGGCGACTAAGCCAACTTTTGCCCGGCTAACGGGTAGATCAATCGTGGGTCGACGCAAAGGAAAAGAGTGGCAGCTGGAGGTATTGGAGCATTATCACGACCGGTATAATCGACCGGAGTTTATCCCCGACGATCCTATCGGGTTGGTCCATGCTTTCGATGATCCGCGCGATCGGGAGATCATCGGTTTCTGGGTCGCCATGCTGGCGTGGGGTCGCCGGGCTACGATCATCGACAAGGGGCAGCAGCTTATTGAGGGGATGGGCGGACGGCCGTACCAATTCGTGATGGAGTGCGGAAATTGCGCGGACACCGTATCCCGTCAACTCGGAGAATGGAAACACCGCACCTTCAATCTCACCGATACACAGTATTTCTTGCAGTGGCTCCACTGGTACTATCAACGGCACGACAGCCTGGAAGATGCTTTCGCGCGTCACCTCACTCCGGATAGCCA
>JBASAV010000744.1:0-2322 GCA_049650785.1 Lewinella sp.
TTCATCTTATTCAGCTGATCCGGATCGCGCATCAGGTCATCCAAATGCCGGGCTTCTTTCTTTTTCTTAGGCATAGTAAAGAGTGTCAGTCAATGAATAATGTAGACACACTTTTCTGAACAGTCTCAAAATTCGGCCCTGAATGAGCGTGTAAGGGTTAGCAGACCTCCCCTGCTCCCAACCCGTTAGCCACCGAACACCACTACAAAACCATCATTTGGCCCGACCGATACCTTCAACCTGCCGGCGGCCGAGACCTTTGCCTCTTCCTGTCGGAAAGATGGAGCATCCTCCGACATCGGACCTTCGCCGGTGCCGATAAGTGTACCCTGCTCACCCCGTAAAAAATCCAGTTCAAGGTCCAGGTCTTTCGCGGTGCCCTCCCCATTCATTCCTGCCACGTACCAGCGATCGCCCGCCCGGCGCGCCACTACATACAGTTTACCCGGATCCCCGTCGATGAAACGCACGTCCTCCCAGTAATCGGGCAGGTCGCGCAGGAAGTCGGTGACGTAGTCCGGCACCTTGGCCATGCCCTCTGGCTGTTCGGCGTAATGCTGAATACCCGACAGCAGCGCCACCGCGGTCGCCAGTTCGAAGGCAGCCGTCGTGGTCCGCTGTACCCGCCCGGGGATGCCCCCGAAATTCATGGGAGTAAAATCCATCGGATCGTATACGTTGCGGATCATGGCCGAAGACACCATGTGCTCCGCCGCCCGGTCCGCCGCCCCCTGCCCGAAGGTGATCATCTCGTAGCCGAAGACCGCCTCCGCCGTCATGTAGTTGGGGTAGGTGCGGTGCAGGCCGCGGGGTAGGGTAGCGCCGTGGAAGTTGCACAAGATGCCGTTGGCCGCCGCGTCCTCCAGAATGCCGTGGTAGTAGGCGATCATGGACTGGCCGTCGCCACCGAAAAAATCCACTTTGATGCCCCGAATACCCATGTCCCGCAGCTTGCCGAACTCCTCCATCCGGCTCTCGTGCGTGAGCAGCTTATCCTTCGGGGTGAAGGGCACCGTGTTCCAGCTACCGGCACTGTTGTACCACAGCAGCAGCTCCACCTCCTTTGTTTTGGCATAAATTGCCAGTAGGCGCACGGAGTCGTAGCCGATCGTCTGGTCCCAGCTCGCGTCGATGAGGCAGTACTGCCAGTCCATGTCCGCCGCGAAATCGATGTAGTCGCGCTGGACATCGTATACCGTCCCTGCATCTTTTTTAAGGATCCAGCTCCAGCTGGCCTTCCCCGGATGGATCCAGTCGGTGTCCGTCATGACGGCCGGCGCGGCCAGGTCGGTGCCGAGCGTCCCTTCCTGGATCGTTCGCAGGTCGCCTATCGCGATAATGCGCCACGGTGTTTTCCACGGCAGGGTACTTTGCGGATTCAGCGTCGGCACCCCGTCCGTGAAGACTTCCGGCTCCTGCGGGAAGTTGATGCGGTATTCGCCGTTCGAGCTGTACTGCTGCAACGCCGTGCCACAGTAGGTGGTGTCCAGGTCGGCCTCCGTCAGCAGTAGCCAGGTATCTTCGTAGCGGAACAGCGCCGGGTACACCCAGCCATTGTCGCCGGGAGCAGGGGTACCCACCGGAATGTCCGACATATAATGCGCCTCGTACGACGGGTTGGTATGCTCGAAGCCGCTCTGGGCCTCCGTTTTCGGCTGAAGCCAGGCGCGGGTCCCCTCCCGGAAGGGGAAGGTAGTCGCCTCGCTCACGATCTTTTTAACGTCCGCTGTCGTATCCGGGAACACGTAGCGGAAGGCCACCCCGTCGTTGGCCACGCGGAATACGATATGCATCCGCTGTCCGTCGGCATTCTCGGTCTCCCAGGTACGCTCGGTGGCTTCGTAGGTGATGGCATACTTCTTCGCGTTCTGGGTCGTGTACGCATCGCGCACGGTTGTGGGGTCGCTTATGGCGGCGGAGCGCAGGTTAGAGGCAAAGTCGCCATCCTCGCGCATTACACCCAGTTTACCCTCGTTCAGCACCGTTACCCCGTCCACTTCGACCGTATACGTCGCGGCCTCCACGTCGCAGATCACTCGGATCCGACCGTCCGGACTTGTCACCTCGCCCACTGCCCGGTCACCCGCGGGGGCATCCGTACGGAAAGGGCGCGCCGGCAGGCCGGTGGCGTTAAAGAAGTTGATGTTTTCGGGCGCGTCGGCCCAGGCGTAGCGTACGGCGGTCGGGTTACTCACCCCCGGGCTGCTCACCACTACCGTTTCCCCCTCGATGCGGGCGTCGGCCCGAACGAAGCCGTCCTCACCGGCCACCGCGAAGTGACGCAAAGATTCGCCGTCGGAGGATGTTAGTCCGCCGCCTACG
>JBASAV010000745.1:0-2875 GCA_049650785.1 Lewinella sp.
CGGTAAAGACGATGAGATTAAGCTGAAGAATTAAGATCGGATGTCAGTTGTCGGTTATCATTTTAAAGGACAACCGACAACTGACACCCGAAAACTTCCCCCCTACAACGGCCGCTTAGCCAGTTGATCCCGAATTTGTAGCAGGATATCCTTCTCCGATGGACCGGGGTCAGGCGCGGGGGCCTTTGGCTTCGGCTCCGCCGTCATACGGTTATAGCTCCGGATGATCATGAATACGACAAAGGCGATAATCAGGAAGTTGATCACCGTCTGAATGAATTGACCGTAGCGTATAGCTGCCCCCTCCTCCAGTACATTGCCGTCCGCATCGATGACGGGCTCGGAAAGCGTGATGGCCAGTTCGGAAAAATCGACACCCCCCAGCGCCATCCCGATCGGGGGCATGAGGATATCGTTGGTGAGGGAGGCAACGATGGCTCCGAAAGCCCCGGCGATGATGACCGCGGTGGCTAATTCGAGCACGTTGCCTTTCATAATGAAGGCTTTAAATTCCTGTAACATAGACAGCGATTGCAGAACCCTGAAGGTTCCGGGTGAGCGAAATGCCCCTTTATCCCCTATCGCAACCGGTCAGCACTGCGTACTAATCGTTCGTCCTTCCGGATGTAGCGGGATGCCAGGACTGCAAATATGACGGCTAGAACTGGTAAAGTCACACCAAATTCCGCACCGGCCTGATCGGCTGCGCTATCCTGCGTCCAAAGTAGGCCACCGTATGCGGCGTAGGCTACGGTCAGCATGATGGCTACCGTGCAAAGGATTCCCTGCAGCTTACGATTACGGAAGAGAAAAATGGCCAACAACAGGACGGCACCGGCTGCGGCGACACCCCCGATCAGTACCGGGCTGTCATAAACGGTCAACTGGGCATCGGCAAAAATGTCGCTGGAAGCAACCGGTGATGGTGTTTCGGCCGCGTCGGTACCAAAAAGCCCGAAGGAACAAAAAGCGGCCAGAGCCAGAAAAATGGATTGAATACGTTGGATCATCGTTGATGGTTTGGGGTCGGCAAAGGTATTATCTTACAGCTTCTCTGAAATTTATTCCTTAGTCTTTATGGTTTACCGATTTGTAGCCGCAATAGTTCTTGGTCTGGGTTTGCTGGCCTGCATCCCCCCGTCGGAGGAGGTGGACGAGCAGCCGGTGGTGATCGATTACCAGGATCCGGTGGTCAAGCGCTTGTATGAACTACAAAATGAGCGGGCGGAAGATAGCCTGCGCGCCTACCTCCGTGCCCCCCAACTAGCCTATCGGTATCTGGCCGCGCGGGGCCTGGGTAGCTTCCCGCAACTGGGTTCCGCAACCATCGATAGTCTGGCGACCCTACTGTCCGACGAGTCGGCCATCCGTATTCAGGCTGTCTACGCGCTCGGACAAACGGAATCCGACCGAGCACGGCGGATACTGACCCGCGCCTTCGACCAGTCGGGAAACTATCTGGACTACAACGCCGCCGTACTCGCCGCCGTTGGTAAGACGGCCACCGAGAACGAAGCCCGTCAGCTGGCCGAGATCACCACCTACACCGTTCAGGATACCACCCTCATGACCGGCCGGCTCTGGGGACTTTATTACGCAGCACTCCGCGGACACCACGGGCCCGCCGCCGACCGCACGGTACTGGACATCATACAGGACCCCACCGCCGCTCCCGCCCTACGCCTTCCGGCGGCGCACTACCTGCTACGGATCGAAGTACCCCTGGATACCGCAACCGAAGCGCAACTGCTGCAGTTGCTGCGGCGGGAAACGGACCCGGACGTTGCCATGGGCATCATTCGCAGCCTGGGCCGGAGTGGCCACGATTCGGCACGGGCCGGGCTACTGCGTCAGTACGAGCAAACCGAAGACTGGCGTCAGCGGGTCGAAGTGCTGCACGCCTTTCGGTCGTATGACTACACCACCGTCCGCGAGTCGGTGCTGGAAGCCCTGCGGGATCCTCACCCGCTAGTGGCCCGCACCGCCGCTGAATTTTTGCTCGATCAGGGTATTCCCGCCGACGCGCCATTGTACATACAAATGGCCCAGGACGATATGCCCCACGACTTCAGCACCCTACTCTACCGGGCCGCGAACCGCCACCTCGCTCTGTACCTGACGGACTACCGGGATCGCATCAACAACCAACTGCGGGCCCGGTACGCCGAAGCCATCAACCCCTACCAGCGGGCGGATATTTTACGTGCACTGGGCGAATTCCCCTGGATGTACCGCATTATATATAGCTATTACGGCGATACGGAGGAACCGGTACTGCGAACGGCGGCCGCCGAAACCCTGCAGGCTATCAGCGACCGAGAAGATTTTGAGGAATTCTTCCGGGGCAATTCCCGCCGGGTACGGGCTGACCTCGCACGCTATTTCCGGGACATGATGGAAAGTGGCGAAGACGGCCCGGTGTACCACGCCGCCCAGGCCGTAGCGGCGAACCCCGAAGCCTACCGCTCGCTAAACGAAGAACGCACCTGGATCAACGCGGCGCTGGAAAGCCTCCAACTCCCCCGGCAAGGGGAAGCTTACCGGGAGATCTTCGCGGCCCGGAATGCGCTGCGGGGAACCGACACCTCGCTGCCGGAGCTGGAAACGAATGAAGTTCGATCGCTCAACTGGGATGTCGTGCTCACCGAAGAAAATCCGACGGTCAACATCGCTACTTCCGAAGGAAACATTCGCCTGCGGCTGTGGCCGCGCGAGGCACCGGCCACGACAAGCAGTTTTCTCCAGCTCGTCGATGAAGGCTACTACGATGAAAAACGCTTCCATCGCGTCGTACCCAACTTTGTGGCCCAGGGCGGTGGCCCTCGCGGCGATGGGTTCGGAGCCGAAGATTTCAGCCTGCGTACCGAAACCCCCG
>JBASAV010000746.1:0-2344 GCA_049650785.1 Lewinella sp.
CTATCGGACCTGGCGCAATTACGGCAGGCACTTGGCGAAGGCGGGGCGGCTCAAAGAGCCGCCGCGGCCATTATCGGTTGATTACTTCTTGTAGTTGTTGCCGAAGATGACCAACAGGGCGTAAATAAGACCCGGGAGGTAGAACAGCAGCGTCAACAGGAGCGCAATCCAGAATTTCGAGTTGAGCTCACCCTGGTGTACCAGTACGGCCACGGGGGGAAGGAGGATGGCCAGGATGACCAGCAGGATGGTGTTGGTGCTGGCGTCCTGGTAGTCGGTCAGCGCAGCCTTGACTGCTTTGCGCTGTTCCCGCTTCAGTTCGCGACGCTCTTTGCCGGACATCGACTTCAGAGATTCGGTATACTCACGGGCGGCTGCGAGAGCCTCGGCTTCGGAAGCTGCGGTTGCGGTAGCGTCTGCTTCAGCGGGGGTTACGGTGGCCGGATAGACGATGGCGGCGTTGGTCGTGCCAAAGGCCAGGGTAACCAGCACTAGGAGAAGGGTAAAGTAGCGTAAGCTCATGCGGTTTGGTTGTAGATAGTGGGCAAAATTGCCACTTCCCACAACCGGCTTCGCGGGGCAAGGTTTGTTCGCCTGCCTTAGAAACTGTAACAGCCGCTGGCGTTGCTGCCCCAGCCTCCGAGCCGGATACCCAGCGTCAGGTTAATGAGGAAGTAGAAATCGTTGGAGGCACCTCCGCGGGTGTAGCTATACTCGTCGGGGACGTCGCCGGGAGTGAGCGCGGGGTTGGAAAAGTAGGCTGACTCGCTGCCGCCGTTTTCCAGTACGTCATTGTAGTTTACACGGGTAGCGGAGACGTCGTCCAGGTAATCCGTACCCGTAACGCGGCCACTTACTTCACCTCCGAGTACGAAGCGGTCGCTGAGCTTCGCACGTACACCACCACCTACGTGAAAGGTTACAATATCGAGATCGTAGGGAAAGGGGTCGTATGCGCCACCTTCGATGCCCTGACCCTCGGTACGCAGGGGCTGCAGATCGACGAGAATTCCATCGCGGTTCTCCGCTTGCGGGTTGAAGGAGGTGCGACCGATGCCCGCCATGATGTAGGGGGCTACGAAGACATCGTCGGGATCGCCCAGGTAGAACAGGTCTACTTCTGCAGCGAGGCTAAACTCGGTGATCGGAGACCGGAACGAACGCGTAATGTTGGCACGCTGGCCACCGGGTACGCCGACACTTTGATCTTTACTGGCATCGATGCGACCGAAGATACCATTGAAGCGCAGGCCCACCCGGTTGATGGGGCGGTAGCGCAGGTAAAAGCCACCGAAGGTGTTCCAGTTACTGATAAACCCGATACCGGGCTCACTGAGGTCGCCGTTGTAGGGCATATCGCCTCCCTGTATGCCCAGCTCAAAGTAGCTGTCCTGGGCGGCAAGGCCGTGGGAGAGGGTGAGGCCAAGGGCCATTAGCAAACAGGGTAAAGTAAATCTTTTCATCGCACGTGGTTCACGTAAGGTATTCGGGGGTAATCTTTCGACAGAAGTATAGGGCAATAACTGAAGGGAGCCCACGAAAATTGTGCCTTCACAAAATGAGTCAGGTACAAAGATACCGGCATATCGGCTAAGCGCGGGCAATCCATATTACCGACTTATCTCATAGTAAGTTCAAAAAACGCTCCGCATGACACCTTTTGTGCGGGAATGCGTTTCCTTTGTCCAAATGGCTGCCACCGCAACATCCCCTGAAACTCCGAAACCTCGCCTCACCAAGGCCCGGTTACGCCGGTCGTTTCGCATTTTTGATTACGTCTGGCGGTACCGCTGGCTGTTTCTGCTCAGTTTTCTGATCCTGACCATCAGCAGTCTGGTCTTCCTCACAATACTTCAGTTGCCCGGTGAAGCCATCAACGTTTACCAGGGGGAGGGGAAGTACGGGCTCACGATCGATGAAATCTTCACCCTGTTGGCCGTGCTCATCGTCGCCCAGGCGCCACTCAGCTTCCTGCGGGTGCGTATCCAGGCCATCGTCAGCGAAAGGTCGATGGCCTCGCTTCGCAAAGACCTGTTTGCCAAAATCCTGCGCCTGAACATTCCCTTCTTCGAGCGCAGCCGCGTCGGCGAGATCACCAGCCGCATTACCAACGATATCACCCAGATTCAGGGCGTGTTCGCGCTGACCCTGACCGAGTTCGCCCGACAGATCATCATCCTGACCGGGGCCATAGTGTATATACTGGTCACCATGTACCAGCTCGCGCTGGTGAGTCTCCTCATCTTTCCCGCGGTGGTAGTCGCGGCTATGTTCTTTGGTAAGTATCTCCGCCGGATGACGAAGGAGCGGCAGGAAAAGCTGGCCCAGTCCAACGTGATCGTGG
>JBASAV010000747.1:0-4148 GCA_049650785.1 Lewinella sp.
ACCTTGATTGGTATGAAAACTCCCTGCTTGGCGCTCGCGGCGCTGTTGTTATCGCTACTACTGCCGGCCCAGGATACCCTCACCGTTCCGGCCATCGGGATCGTGCAGGATTCGCTGGAGAATGACGCGGCCATCACTACGGCCGGCTATGGTTTTCTGACGGCCAGTACGCAGCGGCTGCTCTCCCCCCGAAACGTTACCGAAACGGAATTCCAGGCCATGCTGCCGGGTATCCAGTCACTCGAGACACCCCTGTACGCGACTAATCTGTTCCTTCCCGGCGAGCTGAAGGTGGTGGGTCCGGACGTCAACGAGGAGGCCGTGATCGGTTATGTAGATACGGTATTGCGCCGCGCGCAGGAAGCGGGCCTTACCCTGATCACCTGGGGAAGTTGCGGATCCCGGTCATTACAAGACGGCTTCAGTCGGGTCGAGGCAACCGCCCAGTTCGTATACATGGGCAAGCGGGTAGCTGAAGTGGCCGAGCAGTACGGCATCCTCCTGGCGCTCGAAAACCTGAATACGACCGAGTGTAATTTCATTACCACGCTGCGGGAAGCACTGGAGGTCGTCCGGGCCGTCGACCATCCCAATTTTCGCCTTTGCGTCGACATTTACCACATGCTCATGAACGGGGAGCCGGCCGTGGACATCCGCGGGGTTGGTCCCTACGCCGTGTACAGCGAGATCGCCGAGCGGGAGCGCCGCGCGCCGCCCGGGACGGCGGGGGATGACTTCAGGCCCTACCTGCAAGCGCTTAAGGACGAAGGGTATTCGGGGAATATTCACATCGAGGCTCGGTGGGGCGAGGTGGGGGAGCAAGGAAAGCCGGCCTACGAGGAGATGATGCGGCAGGTCTACGAGGTATACGACTGATGCGCCTGCGATACGCACGGTTTCTCCAGCCATATTTGTGCACATACCCCGTTCTTGGTCCCTCGCGTAGTCGCGTCGCATTTGCCGGCGGGGTAACTTTCAGAAACGGAGCCTGGGCCTGAACGTACTGGATTGGCTTGAGAAGTAGCTATGCCGTCATCCAAGCGGAAGCCGTTCCTCTACTGATTTCGACTGGACTGCATACTTCCGGATCACGACTCCGATTCTGCTACGCCCTGCAGGATGCACGAACTGAAGGAAAAGAGCGAAATGTTTACGGATGATCGATAAATAATTTAGTCAGGCAAACCCTGGCGTTTGTAAAAATGATGTTAGGAGATGTTCGAATAGAGTGCAAATAATGTGGGCAAATGCACAACAATCCAAATAAAATAGTGCATAAATAGCTATAAATCAGACGTGGGTGGTTGTTTAGGGAATGTAGTGAACAATATAATTATGTACATTGGCCCGCTCAGTTTTAACCTAATCAACTAAACCAATCCAGAATGAGACGAATTTTACTAGTCTTAGGGCTAACGCTCTTTGTCATGGGTATTGCCATGGCCCAGCGGGCCATTAGCGGGACGGTGACCGACAACGAGGGCGAGAGCCTGATCGGGGTCAGTATCCTGGTCGAAGGCAGCAGTACCGGTACCGTGACCGATATCGACGGTAACTACAGCCTTAGCGTTCCCGAGGGAAGCAACACCTTAATCTTCAGCTACACCGGTTTTGGCTCTCAGCAAGTCGATGTCAACGGGCAAAGCGTGGTGGACGTCACCATGGAACCGTCTTCGGAGTTGCTGGACGAAGTGATTGTGACGGCCTACGGCATCACTACCAAGGAAGCTTTTTCCGGCTCGGCGGACGTGGTCGGCTCGGCGGAACTGGAGACACGTAACGTAACCAGCCCAATCGCCGCTATCGAAGGCAATGCGACGGGCGTCCAGTTCACCTCACCATCCGGCCAGCCCGGTTCTTCTCCGAACATCATCATTCGGGGTGTTGGCACGCTGAACGGTGATACCGATCCGCTCTACATCGTAGACGGTATTCAGTTTGAAGGGGACCTCAGCAGTATCAGTCAGCAGGACATCGAGTCTCTCACTATCCTGAAGGACGCATCTTCCACCTCGCTTTACGGATCGCGCGCGGCTAATGGCGTAGTGCTCATCACCACCAAGCGGGGTACGGCCGCCGGCACGAAAGTTTCCGCTTCCGTCCAGCACGGTTTCGTATCGCGGGCCGTCCCACTTTACGACGAGGTCACGCCGGGGCAGTACTACGAATCGATGTGGCAGGCCTTGCTGAACTCCGGCGCCGCGGATGGCGATCCGGAAATTGCCTCTGCCAATATTTTCACCAGCCTGGGGTACAACCCCTTTGACGTGCCCAACGATCAGATCGTAGGTACGGACGGCCAGCTGAATCCGAACGCGAACGTCATCTACCAGAGCCTTGACTGGTATGACGTGATGGAGCAAAGCAGCACCCGGACCAACTACAACGTCAACCTGTCTACCGGCGGCGAAGATCACCAAGTGTACTTCTCTACCTCCTACCTCGAAGAAGGGGGTTACGTAAGAACCACCGAGTACGACCGCCTGACCAGCCGCGTGAACGCCGACTTTGACGCCACCGACTGGTTGAGTATGGGCGGTAGCGCCAACGTAACCATCTCCAACTCCCGGGGCCCGAGTTCGTCCGGTACGGGCAGTATCGTCAACCCCTTCGGCTTCGCCAAAAACATCGGCTCGATCTACCCGGTGTACGTGAACGACCGGGAAGGTAACCTGGTACTTAACCAGGCCGGCAATCCCATTTTCGACAACGGGGAAGGGTATTCCGAGTACGGCATCGGTTCACGCCCCATCAACCAGGGGCGGCATGCCCTGCAGGAACTGCTGCTCAACGACGAGCGTGACCGTAACAACCTCTACGGCTTCCGCTTCTACGCCGACGTACAACTCTACGAAGGCCTGAGTGTACGCGTCAATTACGGCCGTGACCTCCAGGAAGGTCTGGAAAAGGAATACGAGAATAACATCATCGGCGACGCACAGCCCACGGGACGCTACGGGGAGACGCGCTTCAGAAGGCAGGTAGAGAATTTTAACCAGCTGCTTAGTTACACGAAGAGTCTGAGCGACGTACACAACTTCGACATTACGCTGGGCCACGAAAGCTTCGACCGAAACTATACTCAGAACGACGCGCTGGCCATTGACCAGACCGCCGAGGGTATCTATGAGTTTGCCAACTTCGCTACCCCGGTAAGCGTGGGTGGCTACACTTCCGATAAGCGGATAGAAGGCTACTTCGCGCGAATCAATTACAACTTTGACCGGAAGTACTTCCTGAGCCTTTCGGCGCGCCGCGACGGTTCCTCCGTATTCACCGAGGATTCTCGTTGGGGTACGTTCTACTCCGCTGGCGCTTCCTGGCAGCTCGGGCAGGAACCCTTCATCGAGAACATCGCCTGGATCGACCGGCTCAAGCTGCGGGCCTCGTACGGCGAGGTCGGCAACGACGACCTGCTGGACTTTTATCTCTCCCAGCCGCGCTACAGCCTGACCTCCAATGCCGGCGGCCCCGCCATCTGGTGGTCGGACATCGGTAACGCCGCCCTGCAGTGGGAAACCATTGAAAGCTTCGACGTGGCCGTTGAATTCTCGCTGTTCAACAACTTCCTGGACGGTTCCGTCGAGTACTACAAGCGGAACTCCTCCGACTTGCTCTACCAGCTGCCCATCGCGCTGAGTAACGGACACAACGCCTTCCCCTCCAATATCGGCGACATGTACAACTCCGGCGTCGAACTCGGGCTGAACGGTAATTTTGTTACTACCCGCGACTTCCGTTGGAGCATGCGCCTTACCGCCTCGACCTTCACCAATAAGATTACCAGTCTGCCGGACCCGGTCATCGACGGCTCGAAGCGTTGGACGGAAGGTCGTTCGCGCTACGACTATTACATCCTGCATACCGCGGGCGTAGACCCCGAGAACGGTGATCAGTTGTTCTTCGTATACGAATTCGACGAGGAGGGCAATAGCGTCCAACAATTCGAGGAAGACGGAACGCCCGAATTGACCAACGACTGGCAGGCGACCGAGCGCGCTTACACCGGCTCGAACTCTATCCCTGACCTGCTGGGATCGGTGTCCAACAACATCTTCTACCGCGGATTTTCCTTCAACTTCCTGTTGACTTACGGGATCGGCGGAGAAGTGTTGGATTATGGTTACGCCAACATGATGCACAGCGGT
>JBASAV010000748.1:0-7864 GCA_049650785.1 Lewinella sp.
CGTCGAAGCTATCCTCCACGCTACTGTCCACGTCAAAGACGCCCAGCAGGCTCCCGTCGGCTCGACGGACCGGCAGTACGATCTCCGATCGGCTGTTTGGGTCACAGGCGATGTGTTCCTTGCCCTCCTCCAGGATATGCGTATTGGGCACGATCTTCGTCTCACCACTGGCGGCCACCGCACCACAGACCCCCCGCCCGAAGTCAATGTAGAGACAACCCAGCGTGCCCTGGTACGGGCCCACGACCAGTTTGCCGTTGCGGACGAGGTAAAAGCCTACCCAGTAGTAATAGGGTAGAAAAGTCTTCAACAGGCAGTTGATGGTGGCCATCTTCATCACCTCATCGGCCTCGTCACCGATGGTGGCAAGGATGGCGGCGTGGGCCTGGTCGTAGGCAGCGGTCTTCTCTTCCGGGGAGAGATTCACCGAAGGCCGGACGAAGTAGGGCATTTCAGAACTGGCGGACATGCTAATCCGAACATTGTAACCCGCCGACCCGGTTGTAATAAGTATCAAACAATCAATATAAATACTATGTCAACCTCCCAATTTGAACGGCCCCGTACCATTGTCATTACTGGTGCTTCGGCGGGTATCGGACGCGCCATCGCCCGCGAATTTGCCAAGGAACACGCCCGTATCGGCCTGATCGCACGTAATAAAGAAGGTCTCGAAGCCGCCCGCCGCGAGGTGGAAGCCCTGGGAGGTGAAGCACTCGTGCTGTCCCTGGATGTATCCGACTTCCAGGCACTCGATGAAGCCGCCAGTAAGGTGGAAGAAACCTTTGGTCCCATCGACGTCTGGGTTAATAATGCCATGAACAGCGTCCTCGGCCTGTTTAAGGACATCGATATGGACGAGTTCAAGCGGGTGACTGACGTCACCTACCTCGGCACCGTATACGGCACGAAATGCGCCCTCAAGCGTATGCAGCCCCGCAACCGGGGTAGTATCGTCTTCGTCGGTTCGGCACTGGCCTACCGGGGTATTCCCCTGCAGACGGCCTACTGCGGCGCCAAGCACGCCATTGAAGGTTTCTACGACAGCATCCGGGCGGAATTAAAATACGAGAACAGCAACGTGATGACCACCATGGTCCAGCTGCCGGGCGTCAATACCACCCAGTTCAGTCTGGTGCGTAACAAGCTGAACAAGCAACCCCGCCCCATGGGCACCATCTACCAGCCGGAAGTGGCCGCCCGTGCCGTCGTCACCGCATCCGATACGAACGACCGGGAATACTACGTAGGGCTGCCCGCCGTACAGACAATCCTGGGTAGCAAACTTTTTCCCGGTCTGATGGATCTCTTCCTCGGTAAGACGGCCGTCTCCGGTCAGCAAACCGAAGAGAATGCCACCCACGCTAAAGACTATCTCTTCGATACCGTCTCTGGCGACCATGGCAGCCACGGCTCCTTCGACGACAAAGCCAAGAAGAGCGGTATTGTCATGCGCGGATCTACCGTGCGGGCACTCGCCTCTGCCGTCGTCTTTGGCACCGTGATCGCGGCTACCAGTATTATCACGAGCTCCATCGCACGTCGCTAGTCGGCTGGTACCGATACCGGACACTCAAGGGTGGCTTCGCCGACACTTTGAGGTCCTAGCTTATCCTACCGTTTCAAGACAGGACCTCGAAGCGTGCTTGCACCTTCGAGTGTCCGAACCAAAAGAAAGGGCGCACCGAATCTTCGGTGCGCCCTTTCTGCGTCAGCTGTATCGAACTGGGAATTACATATCCCACTCCTCGATCGAAGCCTCGTTCATACGGACGTAGTCCATATTGCCGGCTTCCTGGGCGAGTTCCATCGACTTGCGGGCGGTCTCCACGGCTTCTTCGTCACGGCCCAGGTCGTGCAGGATGATGGCCTCGCGACGCAGCATCCAGTAAGCGGGGCTCTCAGCGGCGGTGGTTGCCATCTGGACGTACTCCAGGGCTTTCTCGTTCTCCCCGATCTCGTTCAGGAAGGTAGCGGCCTGGAAGTAGTCATTGGTGCTTGGTCCGGCCATTACACGGTCGATCGTCGCCATCACGCTTTCACGGGCGTTGGACTGGATCGGCAGGGCTACCATTGTTTCGCCCCACTTCATGATCAGTTCCGCGCCATCAAGGCTATAGTTGGCGATGTCGATGGTGAAGGTCTCGGCTTCGTCTTCGGCCTCCATTACGTCGGCGGTGACGGTGACGGCGGGCTCGCGCTCCACGTAGGCGGTCCATTGACCACCGGCGTAGTCATAGAACATCACTTCCCACTGGTCTTCGGCGGGACGGCTGAGGATCGCGTAAGCACCGGCGGGGACTTCCTCACCAGCCACTACAACGGCATCGCTAAAGGTGATCTTGGTAGCCTGGTTCGCTCCGGTACGCCAGATCTCGCCGTAGGGGACGAGTCCGTCCGCGTCGAACAACTCGCGACCCTTCTTGCCAGGGCGGCTGTACTCGATGGCCACGTCGGTGAGGCCGATGGAGGTCTCGACTTTGGAAGTGGGGGAGGGCGGCGGCGACTGGATCTGAGCCGTCAGACTGGCCGTTAAAAAGGCAAAACAAAGGGTGAGAATATATACGCGCATTCGTTGTTAGTTGGTTCGGGCGGCAAAGATAGGCTTTCCATTGCGCCGGTGCGCAGGAAGAACGTATTTGAAATTGACGTGAGATTATCAATTCCTCGGTCTCGCTTAGGGGAATTTTTGAATGGGTGAATTACTGAGTTGGTGAATATGCTGCCGCACGTCTTTGCTCGCTACGCTCGTGGGGTCCCCCGTCTGCCGAACTCTGCTCGTCCGCCGAGGGGGCAAGGGTCGAATGGTTGAATTGGTGAGTTATTGAATATGCTGCCGCACGTCTTTGCTCGCTGCGCTCGTGGGACCCCTCGTCTGCCGAGCTCTGCTCGTCCGCCGAGGGGGCAAGGGTTGAATGGGTGAATTGGTGAGTTATTGAATAGCTGCCGCACGTCCCTGCTCGCTGCGCTTGTGGGCTCCCCCGTCTTGCGAGTGGGGCATTTTGCTCAAGCCCCCACCACGAGCGAACGGTAGAGACTACAGACTACCCACGACCGTACGGTGTACTACCGACTACCGTACTATGTACTACCGTACCAACTAATGCGGACTCTTACTAGCCGGTGGAGCCGAAGCATGAAAATCCCGTCCGATGCGCCCGGCATAGTCATCCAGGAGGTCGATAATCCGTTCCTGGGAATCGGAAGCTACGATCAGACCGATATGTTGGGGCTTGTCCATCCGCCAGACGATCTCCGGATCGGTGAAGCCCGAGGTGTCGGGACGCTCGTAGCGGGAGAGGCTGACAATGATACCCGACTGATCGTAGCGGCGATCCGGAGCGGAGTACGGCCGTTCGTGTGCCATAGCCGTTTCCAGCTTAGCCCACTCCTCCCAGAGGCTAACACCGGTGGCGGCTTCCACCATCTCGGCCAGGTGAGCACCACCCACGCGACTGGCGGTTTCTAAAAACACGAATCGGCCATCCGCCGTTTTGATGAATTCGGTATGCGAAGCACTGAACTGCATGCGGAAAGCGTGCATGACGTCCTCCGTGAGCCGGCGTAGGGTTACCGCGTCTTCATCGTGATACGGGACGCTGACCGAACGAAAGATACCACCGCCGTGGGCCACCTCGAAGGGCGTACTCAAATACCGCGAGACCTGGCAAAAGACGATCTCCCCTTCGGAAGACAGCGCATCTACGTGATAGACATCACCGGGGCGGAATTGCTCGACGAGGAAGTCCTTGCGGCGCTCCCCGAGACTGTTCACATGGTCCCAAAGCTCCTGGGCGGAGTGGACCTTCTTAATGCCGGTGGCGCTGGCTTCCCCCCGTGGTTTGACCAGGCAGGGGTATTCCACCGCATTGGCGAATTCCGTTAATGCTACGTCATTGAAAAGATCCGAGAATTGGGGTACGGGTACACCGTGATCCTTAGCCCGGACGCGCATCGCCAGTTTATCACGAAAATGGCGGGCCGTAGTCTGTCCCATCCCCGGTATGCGGAATTCTTCCCGCAGGTAAGCGGCTTTTTCCACGTCGAAGTCATCGAGCGCTACGATGCGGTCAATCTTACGGCTCTTTGCCATCCAGGCAAATCCCTTAGCGATATTCGCGAGGCTGGTTGCGGAGTTACTATCGTTCTCGAGGTAAAAGAATTCATCGACGGCCTCCCGTGGCCATGCTTCGTGCTCGAGTTTTTTGGCGGTCAGCAAGTAGACGGTGTTTCCTGCGGATTTAGCGGCCCGCAGGAAGGCCATGCCTTTATAATAACAGGAGATACAGAGGATGGTCATATGGGATCTTTGGAATGGACGGGATAAGGTATGCCTTAGTCCATAAATAATTGGGGTAGCCAAAGCGACAGACCGGGAATAAGGGTCACCAAGGCCAGGACGACCAGGCTCATTACCAAAAACGGAAATCCCGCCCGGGCCACGCTACCGATAGAAGTCTTGCCGATGCCCGCCGCCACGAACAGGCAAACCCCTAACGGCGGTGTGGTAAGCCCGATCATCAGGTTCAGCAGGGCCACTACCGCGAAGTGAATGGGATCAATGCCCACGGCCAGGGCCACGTTCAGCAGAATCGGAAACAGGATCAGCAGCGCCGCAATCGTTTCCATGAAGGTGCCTACGAAGATGAGTAGCAGGTTGACGAGTAGGAGTACCAGGTAGGGGTTATCGGTCAATCCTAATATTCCCGATGAAACCGTCTGGGGAAGTCGCTCGATGATCAGGATCCAACCGAATAGGTTAGCGAATCCGATGAGCACCATCAGCGAGGCGGAGGTCTTCATCGAATCCAAAAAGACCACCAACGCTTTCTTTACGGTCAGCCGGCGGTACACGAACAGGCCCACCAGTAAAGCATAAACCACCGCGATGATGGAGGCTTCCGTAGGCGTGAAGAAACCGCCGATGATGCCGAAAAGGATAACGACCGTCATCAAAAGCGCCCAGAAGGTATCGAAAAAGCTCCGTGCAATCTGCCGTAGGGTACTTCGGTCGTGTACTGGGTATTTCCGTTTCCGGGAGATGTAGTAGGTCAGACCCAACAGGCTGAAGCCGAGCAAGATCCCCGGCAGGGCCCCAGCCAGAAAGAGTTTACCCACCGAAAGTCCCGTGAGCGTGGCCGCGATGATCATGGATACGCTCGGCGGAATGATTGGCCCTACCGTGGACGAGGCGGCGGTGACTGCACAGGCAAACGGCGCATCATACCCTTCTTTTTTCATAGCCGGTATCATGACCGAGCCAATGCTGGCCGTGTCGGAAATGGCCGTACCCGAAATGCCCGCGAAGAGCATGGAGGCCGCAATATTTGCCAGTGCCAATCCACCGCGGATGTGCCCTACCAACCGGTTGCAGAAGTTGATGATCTTATCCGTCAGTCCCCCCTGATTCATCAGGTTTCCCGCCATGATGAAGCCGGGAATGCTCAGTAATACAAAGACATCGATGCCGGAGTACATCTTCATCGGCACGATGATCAGCGGTATACCGGCTGCCACCAGATAGATCAGGCAGGACAGCCCGAGCGAGAAAGCGATCGGAAAGCGTAGTACGAGGAAAAGAGCGAAACTGCCGAGTAAGATCCAGATCATGAACGCGGAGTCTTAGCCGGTAAGTGAGTCAGCAACCGGGCCACCGCGTAAAGCAGTACGGATGCCGCCAGAATGATCATGCTCCCGAAGGCTATAGCCATGGGATACTGTACGCTTGGCGACCGTTCCACCAGGCCCATTTTGGTGAAGGCGAATGATTCATACAGAAATAAAAGAAAAAGCAAGACGGTCAGGGAATCGATGGCGATCATCACCCACCGCCGCGTGCGGGGACTAAACTTATCGAAAATGAAGTCGAAATACACGTAGTAATCGCGCTTCAGGGCCGGACCCGCGGCAAAGGCGATGGCCAGTACGAAGAACAGGCGCGCGGCTTCCTCCGTCCACGACGGGGCGGTGGTCAGAAACAAACGGGCATAGATTTGCACCAGGATGCAAACGATGAAGCTGCCGGTCATGAACAGCGTTCCCCATTTGAGTGCGCTGTCGGCCAGTCGGAGGATCGATCTCATTCCGCCGGTTCTTTGAGCAGACGGTATAATTCCTGCATGTCGGGAGAAAGGGTGTTGTATACGGCATCACCGCAGCCTGCTACGAAGGCCGGCCGGTCCACCTCCAGAAGCTCCATACCGGCCTCTTCCAGGAAGCGGCGGGTTTCGGCCGCGTTTTCGTGGAAAAGCTCCCGTTCGCGGATCTGCATGTCGCGGGCGCATTCGAGAAAAATCGCTTTCAAGTCATCGGGAAACCGTTGAAATTGCCGTTCGCCGATCACCGGGTGCGTCCAACCGAACACGTGGCTAGTCAGGTTCACGTATTCCTGGACCTCGTAGAAGGCAGCCATTTTCGTAAGGGGGAGCGGATTCTCCTGTGCGTTTATCACGCCCTGCTGCAGCGAGGTGAAAGCTTCGGAGAAGGCCATCGGTATAGCTTTGGCGCCTAGCGCATCCCAGGCGGTGACGAAAGCCGGGATATTCGGAATGCGAATGACGAGTCCGGTCAGATCATCCGGATGTAGGATCGGCCGGTTGGAGGTGAGGTGGCGCGGCCCGGCCTGAAAGTAGCCGACCGGTCGCAACCCCGTGTCACGGATCATAGCCTCTTCGATCCGTTCGCCGAGCACGCCGCCCATCAGGCTGTCGACCTCTTCCATGCTCTCCATGTAAAAGGGCATCTCGCAGAAACTCATGATCTCCGTCCAGTTACTCAGGAGGCTACTCGTGCTGGTCATATCAATCACCCCGGACTGGATCATCCGGATCGCCTCAATCTCCTTCGCCAACTGCTCGGAGGGATAGGTCTGAAGCACGATACGCCCATCGGAACGCTCCTCCAGTATCTCACCGAAGTATTCAAACGCCCGGAACCAGGTATGATCCTCCGCCACGAGCAAACTGGCGCGGAGCAGAAATTCCGGTTCCCGTTCTACCGGCCGGCAGCCCCAGGTTACGAAGAGCAGCAGGGTAAGCGAAAGCAGACGACCGAGGGGGCGCATGGAAGAGGATATTATCTACCGTGGGTAAGTGCGTCAAGATAAGCAAAGATGTATCCGCCGGGGTCAACCCCGCCCCCGTATGAAGCCTTATACCAGCAACCAGCAACCAGCAACCCGTTAACTCAAAACCGACAACCCCCAACAAATGGCACTGAAAGAATCCACCATGGTAGAAATTGGCACCCCGGCCCCCGATTTCAAACTTGAGGACACCATGTCCGGCGCAAAACTCACCTACGACGACGTGAAGGGGGAGAAAGGCACCCTCGTGTATTTCATCTGCAATCACTGTCCTTACGTGATTCACACCATCGACGAGTTGGTCGACGTAGCTAACGATTACGAGCCGAAGGGAATCGGTACCGTAGCGATCAGTAGCAACGATGTCGAGCGCTATCCAACCGATAGTCCCGATAACATGGAGGCTTTTGCGCTAAATAACTTTTTCACCTTCCCTTACCTCTACGACGGGGACCAGTCCGTAGCCAAAGCCTACGATGCCGCCTGCACCCCCGATCTGTACCTCTTCGATGCCACCGGCAAGCTCTACTACCGCGGTCGCCTCGACGATAGCCGCCCCAACTCCGGTAAGCCACTAACCGGCGCGGACCTACGCAATGCCCTGGATGATATGCTGGCGGGTAAGCCGAGTCCGGAAAAGCAGTATCCTAGTGCGGGGTGTGGGATTAAGTGGAAGTAGGAGATAACGATAGTTGGAGATGCTGCCGTATGTCGTACTAATATCTGCGAGGGTTAAATACGTCGTGCTATTCTCGTGTCCCAAATACTGATGTATGCTCC
>JBASAV010000749.1:0-3001 GCA_049650785.1 Lewinella sp.
CCCAATCGCCTGACCGCTCACTTTATGGAGATGGTAGAACTTAGTTACCGCGAACACGCATCGGTTGGCCACTACGCGCGTAAAATTGGCGTTTCGGAAGACCATCTCAGCAAAGTCTGCAAAAGGCAGTATCAAATCGGGGCGAAAGAAATCATTCAGAAGCGAAGGATCCGGGAAGCTAAAACTCTTCTACTGGAATCGTCCTACTCTAGTAAAGAAATAGCCTATCTGGTTGGGTACGAAGATGCGAATTACTTCTCGCGTGACTTTAAAAGACTTACTTCTGTAACACCCACTGAATTTCGTCAAACCTCGGCAAACCGACGACAAATTTGTTAAACTTTGCTTCTGGCCGGATTAATGCTATTCTTGGCCGGATTCGTCCATCGTCCTAGACCATTTCAGCAGATAGCTTTACATCATAGAAACTCGCGATGGTCAATTCCATCGCTCGCGATGATGACAAAGCTATACCTTCTCTGCTGCACGGTTATCGGATTATGCCTAAATGTGAATGCGCAAGACCAAACGCAGTTGACGCGCCGATTCTACACTCAACAACGGCAGTACCAATTGAGTACACAGCAGAATTTCGCTGATTCGACTGGACAGGTAGAACGACTGATTGCTCAAAACCAAAGGGTAAAAACACAGAAGAAAGCTACGATTCCGGTAGTCTTTCACATTCTCGCATCAGTTGGTCAACCAGTGGTAAGTGAAGAGCAAGTTTTTTCACAGTTAGAGGCCCTCAACCGCGACTTTATGTCGTCAGAGTTCAGTGCCAATCGCTGGAGCATAAAGACTGACTTGGAACGCGATGTTGCCGATACGGAAATTAGTTTCTGTACTCCTGCTAAGAATCCATTCGGTAAGAATACGGGAGGAATCATGTACCATCAAACCGATCATGAAGTCTGGTTTGGTAATGACAAAATGAAAGCTTCGGCATCGGGCGGTGTGGATGCTTGGGAAACTTCTCAATACTTAAATGTCTGGGTTGTGAATCTAGTCGATAGCATCTCCGGCTGGGCTCAAATGCCGGGTGGACCTTCCGCTACCGACGGTATCGTGATCGACTCACGGTATTTCGGCATCGGAGGCACCTCGCTGGCGCCGTACAATGAAGGCAAGACGCTTACCCACTTGGTGGGTAACTATTTGGGACTGTACGATCTGTGGAATGAGTTTGACCGTTGCGCTGACGATTATGTAACCGACACTCCGATCCATAATGGTCCGAATAGTGCATGTTACCGTGATGAGACACATGTCTCCCTGTGCTACGACAATACCCCGGAGATGACCATGAACTTCATGGACAATACGCCGGACGAGTGTATGTACATGTTTACCATCGGTCAAAAGCTACGCATGCAGGCAGCCTTGGCTGAAGGCGGTCCGCGCGCCAAACTGACCGATACGCAAGTGAAATGTAATCGAGTTCCGTCGCCGACTTCCCTATCCGATACGACGGCTTACGCTTTTACACTCCTGAATAAAGAAGCTACTGGGAGTATACCACAGATCGAGATAACGGTCGGTTTAAGCCCGAATCCAGCATCCGAGGCCACCCAGCTCGTCGTGACTCTTCCCACAGCATTGCCCGTTCGGGTCGTAGCCTACGATGCCGTTGGTAAAGTTGTCTACCAGCAAGCCAAGGAACTTGCGGCCGGGCAGCATCAATTCGACCTGATCACGGAGAGTTGGCCTCCAGGACTCTACTACGTCCATACGCTAACCGGCGATTCCCAAACCGTAGAGAAGCTGATCGTTCAGTAGTCCTCTCTGCTTGAGCTTGGAAGTTCGGCTTTGTGTCCTTCCAATCATAGCACGCTTCACCCATTTCATCCTTCTTCTTTTTAAAGCATTCATCATGCTAAGACTATACCCTACCCTCTTCATTGGTGTTTTTTGGTTGTGTTGCGTAATTACCGTTACGGCGCAGTCAACGAACCAAAAAGTTCAGGACGTAGTCATGCCCGCCCCTAATGCGGCTGCATTAGGTAAATACGGCGATATCCCCGTAAGCTACTTCACCGGCGTCCCAAATGTGGACATCCCCATCACGACGGTGCAGGAGGGTCCCTTAAGTCTTCCCATTTCACTAAGCTACCACGCCTCGGGCGTTAGAGTTAACGAAATGGCCAGTTGGGTGGGCATCGGATGGAGCCTAAACGCGGGAGGCCTGATCACGCGTACCATTCAGGGACTTGCAGATGAGGTAGGCTCATCCGTCGGTTATTACCATACTGGCAGCACGTTAAGCTTAGGTAGTCCGGGTTCCGCTGGATATGCCCAAACGCTTGCCAGCTTGGCCGGGGGTAGCCGGGATGGTGAACCAGACCTTTTTTCGTTCAATGCCGCTGGGTTAAGCGGAAAATTCTACATTGATAAGGATAAGAATATTCAATTAGTACCGAAGCAGGACCTGAAGATTGAACTGCAGGGGGGAAGTTCATTCGATGGCTTTATCATTACCACCACGGATGGTACTCGCTATATTTTCGGTAAGGTTCCCGGAGCCTCTACCCTGGTGCAGGAAAAATCGATGACTTCGGGCGAAGGCGTATCCACAACTACTTCCTGGTACTTAATGAAGATTGAGACGGCCGACAAGTTGTATTACATCAATTTCTCCTACGTCAACGAAAATTACGCCTACAAGAGTCCCGCTACTTGCCGCGACCAGTCCTCCACCTGCACGACTGGTAACGGCACGAGTGGCAGCAGCGGTGTGGTTTGCTCAACGGATGTAGGGTACGACGCATACCATCGCTATTTAACTACGCAAATAACCGGCAAGCGCCTTTCTCAAATTACCGTAGGGTCCGCTACAACAACTGTAAACTTTACGGCCAATACCCTGCGTACCGACCTATACCCGTCACGAAGTGGTTTGGGCATAGCGATATGATCGCTGCTCGACCGTTCTGAAATTCAGCGTCAGTAGGGATCGAATAGCCGTCTTGTATTTCTTGGTATTATCCAGGAAGTCGACGAT
>JBASAV010000750.1:0-6427 GCA_049650785.1 Lewinella sp.
TCGCTGTTCAGCTGGTTGTAGGCACTGAAGCCCAGTAAGTCCTGGTTGGCGGAGATGAGGATACCCTCGCCCGCCTCATTCACGAAGCGGACCTCGCGTACATCCGTACGGTAGCCGTTTTCCTGCGGGCGAATGTAATCGTACATCAACTCGCTCACATCCGCCGAATAACTGGCTACCAGGGAAGCGGAATTGCGATCCTGATAATTTTCCTCCGGTCCGCGACCGTAGTAGGTGGCCGCGTCGTAGGCCGGCTGCAGAATGAACGTATTGCCCAGGCGCGGAATCATGGTCAGTTCCTCGTCGATGCCGGTCAGTTCGTTCGTGATCTGAATTTCACCGTCTGCATTGAACGTGTAGCGTAGAGTAATGCTGCCCTCGACGGCCGGCAGGTCATAAACGGTTGTAATGGCGTGCTCTTCCTCGTTCACTTCCAGCGAGCGTAACGTCTGCTCCTGGCTCGCCCGTTTCCATACTTCGGCACTCTCGGTCATGCGGTAGCCGAAGTCATTATCGGTAGGCGCCCGCCAGAAGTTAGGCTTCAGGGGAGCCTGCAGTATGTTTCCGCTGCCGTAGTCCAACCGGTAAAGCAATCCGGTAGCGACGTCGAATACCGCGGTGAAGTCATCACCGCTAACGGTGATGTCCCGGTCTCCTTCGTCCACGGTCACCGTTCCGGCGGCAGCGGCCTCGAAACCGCGATACCGAGTATCGGAAAGCTGAAATTCTTCGGTGGCCACCACGTGTCCCGCCTCCAGGAGGGGAGCGGCTTCGCGTAGCTTGGCGGATACCTGGAGAAAGTATTCTTTTCCATTTTCCAGGGTGGGAAGATCCAGGCTTACGGTGGTCCGCTCGCGGGCGGGAAGCTCCGGTGGCGGGAAGGTGCCGGTAGCGGCTTCCTCACCGTCGGCCAGGAGTTTCCACTCGAAGGCGTAGGCACTCAGGTTGACGAAATCGTAGCCGTTGTAAACGGTGAGCTCTCCGGAAGCCTGGTCGAATTCGGGAAACTTGATGTACTGATACACTTTCTTCACCTCGTACAGCGAAGGGTGGGGGGAGCGGTCCGGATTGACCAGACCATTCAGGTTGAAGTTCTCATCGTTCTGCAGCCGGGACCCACCCAGGTCACCCCCGTAGGCGTAGTAGGGGGTGCCGTCCGGGGTGTTGGCTTCCAGGCCCTGGTCTACCCAGTCCCAGATGAAGCCGCCCTGCAGGACATCGTATTGCTCGATCACGTCCCAGTAGTCCTGCAGGTTGCCTACGCTATTGCCCATGGCGTGCGCATACTCGCATTGGATGTAGGGCCGCTGCGGATCGTTCGTCGCGTACTCGATCATGTTTCTGATACGGGCGTACATCGGCGCCTGGATATCGGAATTTTCGTAGTGGGTAGCCCCCTCGTACTGCACGGGACGGGTGTCGTCGTGCTCTTTCAGCCAATCGTAGGTGGCGAAGAAGTTCTCTCCATTGCCGGCTTCGTTGCCGAGTGACCAGGTTACGATGCTGGGGAAGTTTTTATCGCGCTCGTACATCCGGATGGTGCGGTCCAGGTGCATGGCCTTCCACTCGGGGCGGTAGGCGGGGTGGATCTTTTTGGCCTCTTCGTTATTATCCAGTCCCTGGTTCGTGGTACCCATTCCGTGGGTCTCGATATTGGCTTCGTCCACGACGTAGAAGCCGAGCGAATCAGCCATGCGGTAGAAAAAGTCATTCTTAGGATAGTGGCTGGCCCGAATCGCATTGATGTTGAATTCCTTCATCCGCTGCATGTCCAGACGGGTCACTTCCCGGCCGACCACGTGGCCCGTCTTGGGGTCATGGTCGTGGAGATTAACACCCTTTAAATACACCGGTACGCCGTTGACCAGGAACTGGCTGTTCTTGATCTCAACGGTTCGAAAACCCACGTCCACCGTGGTCGCTTCGACGGTATTCCCGTCACTATCCTTCAGGGAAAGGAGGAGGGTGTATAGGTTTGGGGTCTCGGCGGTCCAGGGCCTGGCGTCCGCTAATTCACCGGAGAAACGGATCTGGGTTTCGTCGCCTACCGCGATATCTGCCGTTTCCGCCAACTCAAGCAGCCGCTCGTCGCCGTCCAGCAGAGTAGCTTCCACACGGTAGTCATCGGCTTCCGCTCCGGTGGCGTTGCGGAGGTCCAAGGTGAGGGTCAGTTCACCATCTTCGTAATCGTCATCGTCCAGTTCGGAGATTACGCGAAAGTCACGGATGCTAACGGGCGCGGTGGCGTACAGGTAGACATCTCGGTCAATACCACTTAGCCGCCAGAAATCCTGGTCCTCCATATAGCTAGCGTCCGACCAGCGGTAAACTTCCACGGCCAGGGTATTCTCTCCTTCCTGCAGGTAGTCGGTGACGCGGAATTCCGCCGGCGTCTTGCTACCCTCATTGTAACCGACCTGCTCGCCGTTCACCCAGATGTACATCGCCGAACTGACCCCTCCGAAGTGGAGGTACACCTCCTGACCGTCCCAGTCTTGCGGCACGCTAAAGGTGCGCCGGTAGCTACCGACCGGATTGTAATCGTGGTCGATGTAGGGTGGATTCTTCGGAAAAGGGTAGACGATGTTGGTATAGATCGGCGTGCCGAATCCCTCTAACTCCCAGTTCGCCGGTACCGCGATGTCTTCCCACTGCGACACGTCGTAATCAGTCCGGTAAAAGAACGATGGCCGCTCGGATGGCTTGACCACCCAATTGAATTTCCAGGTGCCGTTCAGCGACTGGTAAAGGGGAGACGCCGTGTAGTCCGACTTCGCCAGGGCTGCCTCCTCCGTCGGGAAACGGTAGAAGGCCGCGTGGGGGTACTCCCGATTGATCTCGAAGATCTCCGGGTTTTCCCACTCCGGAATGTCCTGAGCCAGGGCCGCGCCGCAGAGAAGGGTGAAGAAGGCGGTATGAATGAAGTGTCTGAACATGATCTGCTTGGCTTTTGAAGGAAGTATTGATCGACGGCGACTATTACCCCTTGAGCTCTTTGTACCGCTGCATGGCCTCGACAAAGTAAAAATCAGCGTACGTCAGCGGCACGTCTACCTCGGAATCAGCGGGGAAACTACCGACGCTGTGCTCAAGCAGGAAGCCACCGTTAGTGCCGCGCTTGGCCAGGTACTCCTCGCTGGAAAGAGTGCGCAGAATGGTCTCCGCGGTCGAAATGTAGCGCTCGGCTTCGTCGTCATCGACGTACTCACTCAGCTCGAGCAGCGCCGAGGCCATAATGGCACCGGCGGAAGCATCGCGCAGGGCATTGGGAATGTCGGGCGAGTCGTAGTCCCAGTAAGGTACTTTGTCCGCCGGCAGCTTGGGATGCGAAAGGATATAGTCCGCAATCTTACGGGCTTGCTCCAGGTATTTCTCGTCGTCGGTGTCCCGGTAGGTAGCGGTATAGCCGTATAGCCCCCAGGCCTGTCCCCGCGACCAGGCGGATTCATCGGCGTAGCCCTGGGCGGTCTTTTTTTCCTGTACGGCACCTGAATCCTTGTTGTAGTTGAGTACGTGGAAGGTGCTGTTGTCCTCGCGGAAGTGATTGGCGATGGTCGTGTTGGCGTGGGTGGTTGCCATGTCGGCGTACTTCGGATCGCCAGTCTCCCGGCTGGCCCAGTACAGCAGTTCCAGGTTCATCATGTTATCGATGATGACCAGGTAATCTCCTTCCCGGGAGTCCCAGGATTTGATGGCGCCCACGGTAGGCTCGAAACGGGAGGCCAGCGACTCGGCACTCTTTAACAGGATCTGCTTGGTTTCCTCGTCCGGGTCCATTTCGTAGAGTTCGCCAAAGCTATCGTACATCATGAAGCCCAGGTCATGGGTGCGGGTGTTGTTTTTCTCCTTTTCGAGCACCTGCATGATGCGCTTGGCTTCCGTTAGTAACTCCTCATCACCGGTCTCTTGGTACAACATCAAAAGGGTGCCGGGGTAGAAGCCGCTCACCCACCAACCGGAATCGCTGAATTCATATTCGTCGCGTTCGGGGTAGTACGTTTTGGGAAACTGATCGGCGGGAAGGCTGTCGCGGAGCAGCTTATACTGTGCTACGGCCAGTTCCAGGTTCTGTTCGATGGTGTCCAGCAGGCCGGCCGTCGATTCGGTGGGCTGGTCCGGCGTGCGGGTAGGCGAGCAGGCGGTAAACAGAAGGGATACCAGCAGGATCGCCAGCGAAAGTTTGCAAAGGCTGTACATATAACGTGTTGTTGAAGGCTGTTTGTAAGTGATGATCGTCTCGTGGCTATTTGCCCACACTGACCGGTCCCACTCCCTCGTGGGTCGGGGTGACCGGTCGTATGGCACCGTCGGCACCGAATTCCATCCGGTCGATGGCCACTTCCCGGTGGAAGCCTGCCTCCCGGCCCATATTGATGCCGTTGGGGTAGGTGAAGCGATGGTAAACGATATACCATTCGTCCCGGTCCGGAACTTGCAGCACCGAATTGTGGCCGGTACCGTATATCTCCTGGTCCTCGTCCATCTGGATCACCAGGTTCTCCTCGGGAATGGTCAGCGGCCCCATCGGCGTGGGTGCCGTGGCGTACCGGACGCGGTACGCCGGGTCCCGGGTGTCGTTCTCGCTCCACAGAAAGTAGTACGTACCGTCGCGGAAGAAAACCGTCACGCCCTCGCGGAAAGTAGCATCCGGGGTGATGACCTTCAGGGTGCTCTCCTTAAAGCTGGTGTAGTCATCATTCATTTCGGCGGTGGCCAGGTAGCCATTGCCCCAGTAGAAATAGGTTTTCCCGGATTGGGGGTCGGTAAATACTTCCGGGTCAATTTCCTGCCCGCGATCAATGCCGGCAGGCGGACCGTCCACCAGCGCCTCGCCGCTGTCCACGAAAGGACCGGTGGGAGAATTGCTCGTAGCTACGCCAATCTTTTGTCGGGCCGTGAAGTAGTAGAAGTACTTCCATTCGCCGTCTACCTCCGCTTCCAGAATGCAGGGTGCCCAGGCATTCCGGTCGGCCCAGCTGACATCCTTCTCCAGGTCCAGGATGACGCCCTCGTCCTTCCAGTTAACCAGGTCAGAGGAGGAGAACGCCTTGAAGTAGGTCCCCGACCAGCCGTTGAAACCATCCGAAGTCGGATAGATATAATACTTGCCGGTATTCCGGGAGTACAGGACATCCGGATCGGCGTAATAACCCGGTAGTACGGGGTTGCCAACCTCCTGCACCGTGACCTCGTACCGTTTGGGTTGCTGCCCCTCCATCGCTACGGTGTAAGTGACCGGACCCTCGCGGAAGTCCTGCGGACCGGCCGGTGCCAGGCCGAGACCCGCCCAATCGGAAAATTGGGGGTTAAAGGCGCTCAGGTCGGTACCGGGCTGAACGGGCAATTGAATCGTACTGGCCTGGCTGTCGAGGTAAACGTTGTTGCGCTTGATGGCCGGGTTGCTTACCTGACCGATCAGGTCGTCCGGTCGGCCCCAGCGCGAAAGCAACCGGTCCAGTTCCGTATTAGTAATGGGGATGACCGTACCGTGGCGGGGGTGGAAATTCATGCGGACATCCTCATCGACCACGGTGAAGTTCTCCAGGTCCGACGAACGGGTAAATTGGTATTCTCCCTTGGTGTACATGTCGTACATCAGGATGTAGTCGTCGCTGTCAATAAGTTTAAAGACCCCGCTTCCCTCCACGGGGAAGGTGGTCTGCTGGATGAACTCGTCCCCAACGGTATAGGGGCCGGTCAGGCTGTCCGAGGTGGCGATCTTCAGTCCCTTGCCCCGGTCTTCCGTTTTGAAAAACAGGTGGTAGGTGTCGTCGTGGTAGATGATGTCCCCGTCGATGGCCGCTCCGCCGTCCGGCGTTGTGAGCAGTTGCTTGGGTTCGGTTTCCAGGTTGGTAAAATCGTCGTTGGCATAGGCGTAGTAGATCACATCGGCACCGCGGTCGCCGTACTTCATGGACCAGTACACCATGTATTTTTCTTCATTGGGGTCGTAAATGGTCTGGGGGGCCCATACCCGCTGGAGGCTGTCCTGGCCTTCATAACGATCCTGAATATTGACCACCGAGGAAGTCCAGTCGATGAGGTTGTCGGACTTCAGCAGGACCATGGCCCGGTTGGAGTTCCAACCGTTGGCGGATACCATGTCCGTGACGACCATACGGAAGGACGCATCGTCCGGGCTACGGAGAATATGCGGATCGCGAACGCCTCCCGTGGAGCTGATCTGCCGGCTATCCAGTATAGGCTCATCCCCGTTGAGGGCGTGATAGGTGTATCCGTCCGTACTGACCGCGTAGTGGATGGCTTCTTCCCCCGGTCCGTTCCCCGTGAAGTAGGTGAACAGGTAGGCGGCGTAATCTCCGTCGTGCCGGTTGGAAAAGGTGTCTACCGAGGTAGTACAGGCGGAATAGAGAAAGAGCGACAGCGCAGCCGCAAGTAGTTTCGTTGGTAATCGCATAGACTGGAT
>JBASAV010000751.1:0-2155 GCA_049650785.1 Lewinella sp.
ATGAAGAGCAATGCCACCAATGAAAAGCAGGTCAAAGTGACGTTCAGCGGTATCTACATGACCCGTCCGGAAGGAGCCTGGGAAGTAGATGCCCAGCAGATCTTCAAGGCCTATGGTTTTAAGACGACCCTGGGTAAGGATAGTAAAGGAGAGATAATCACGCGGCCCGGTTCCGATTATCCGACCGCCGGGAGGGTCAACTCCGGCAAGGAGGGTGACCTGATCGTCTCCCAATACTTCGAGCAGGCAGATCCCAGCAAACCGGTCCATATGATCCAGCTGGCGGCCTTCCACGGTCCCGGCAGCGCCCGTACCCAGCTTTTAGCACTGGGCAACAAGGTGGTTTCCGGCATGGACTACGAGCACGGCGGGCACTGGCACCAGAGCGTGTTCCCCCGCGCTTCCAACACCTCCGACAAGCTAGCCGGAGCGAGCGCCAACCGGATTCAGGACCCGTTCAAAATATCGATCGTCAACTACAAGACCACCGGAGGTACCGGTAACGGAAGCCTAAAGGATAAAATTCTGGGCGTGCGCTTGTATAAAGCCATCGACAGCAAGGGCCGCATCATTCCCAATGAGTACATCGTACTGATGGACTACATCGGTAATGGATGTGGCGAGGGTTCGCACAATTGTGACTGGAACGACAACGTCGCCTACCTTATCAACGCCCGTCCGGTCGATCAACCAACCGCCAAAAACTTAGCTGACCAGAATGTCAAGCCTGGCAAAAAGCTCGACATCAACGTCGCCGGTGCATTTACCCTGGGGTACCCCGGTAACAAATTGACCTATTCGGCCACGGCAGCGGGGAGCGGCAAGCTTCCCTCGTGGATCGAACTGGATAAATCCGGCAAAATTAAGGTGGACGCGCCTAACAACGCGGCTGGCAACAGCTACCGCATCCGCGTTACGGCCACCGACCTCAACCGGGTAACCGTAGAGTCCACCTTTACCCTTTCGGTCGGGGAAGGCTCAAACGCCTGTGTGGTGGAGGCTAACGCCGACGGAGACGATAAGGTACTGGAGTGTGATGATGACGATGACGAAGGCGGCGTGAAGCTCGATGGCTACACGTCTACCGGCAAGTACGAATGGCGGGGCCCCGGCAACTTCACCAGTAAAAAGCGCAATCCTACCGTCTACGTGGAGGGAGTATACACCCTGTCGGGTGGAAGCAAATGCGGCGTCCTCAGCACCTTGCGGGTATTGGCTGACCCGGACTGCGATGTCGAAGATGATGACGATGACGACGAAGAGCCGGAGGTAAACAGTTCCCCGCTGGCGCGGGCCACGGCAAACGTAACCTCCGGAGTTGCTCCGCTGACGGTCAAACTTGATGGCGGTAAATCCACTGACTCCGACGGAAATGTCGTCAGCTACGACTGGCGCTGGGCAGGCGGTAAAGCCACCGGCAAGAGCAAGACGCTCACGCTGGGAGCCGGACGCTACGATATCACCCTGACCGTTCGTGACAACGACGGAGCGACGGATACGGATAAATTGACCATCTCCGTACAACCTAAACCGGTGGATCCTCCCACCAGTGGTGAAGAGATCACGTACTGGCTGGAGGCGGAATGCGCCACCATCGGTTCGAAGTGGTCGGTTGGAAGTGCCAGCGACGCATCCAATGGTAGCTACGTAGTAGTGAAGAACGGTAATTCATACCGGTCCGCACCAGCTGACCGCGCGGCAAACCAGGTGAGTTTTTCCTTCGACGTTTCGAAGCAGGGAGCCTACCGTCTTTTCTCCCGGATACTTGCCCCTACCGGGGACAATGATTCCTTCTACTTCCGGGTTAACGGTGGTGGCTGGAAAAGCTGGGACCGGAATCTTCGTACCGGCAAAAGCTTTGCCTGGCGTTCGTACGACGATGGCCGGGTGAACCTGAAAAAGGGTACAAACACGATCGATATCGCCTTCCGGGAAGATGGAACGAAGGTGGACAAACTTTACCTCACATCTGGCAGAACTCAGCCAAAGGGTATGGGGAAGGCCGTCGACAACTGTGAACCGCTCGCCGACGATGGTACCGATGAATGGCTAGAAGCCGAATGCGGAAACGCGGGCTCCGGCTGGACAATCGAGTCTACCGGTAGTGCCTCAAACGGTAGCTACCTCGTTTTCAAGGGTAAGCGCTCACTGGAGA
>JBASAV010000752.1:0-5885 GCA_049650785.1 Lewinella sp.
CTCGGCGACCGACGTAACTGACTTTACCGTTAGCCCCGCTCCGGCTGCCAACTTCTCCCTGAGTAGTTCGGCCGTCTGTACCGGTGGCAGCATCACCGCGACCAACATTTCCGGTGACGACGTGGAAGACTTCACTTTCACCGTACTCGACAGCGACTTCAATGTCGTGGCGACCAGCCAGGAATCGCCGGCCACCTTCACCTTCGGGGAAGACCTGCCGGTGGGTGAGTACATCGTCCGTCTCGACGTGACGAGTGCTACCTGTGCTCCCGCCACCAATAGTGCCCGCATCAAGGTGGGTGCCCTGCCGACCATCGCCCTCATCCCCCAACCGGATGCGTGTGGACCCGGCGAGGTTCAACTCTCCGCTACGCACAGCGATCCTGCCCGTATCAACTTCATCAACTGGCAGATTCGCAACGAAGCGGGTAAGCTGGTCTACAACAGCGATGCCTACGTACCGCCCGTAGCTAACTTGCTCGAAGGCACTTACCACGTTACCGCTACGGTAGCTAATGAGTGTGGCGTAGTACGCAGCCTCGATACGTTCCAGCTCTTTGAAGCTCCGCAACCCTCCTTCACGGTGGACACCGACGTGACGTGCCAGGGTGGAACCCTGACCGTAACCAATACCTCGGAAGGCGACGTCACTGACTTCAGCTTCTCCCTGATCGATCCCATGGGAACGACGGTCCTGACGAGCAGTACATCGCCCGCTACCTTCTCCATCGGAGAAGCGCTTCCTGACGGAGAATACACGGTACGCTTGTCGGCCGGTAATCCGGAGTGTGCCATGGCGACCGACGAAATGTCGATCACCGTCGGCGGAGCCCCAACCATTGAAGTGGTGGCGCAACCCGACTTCTGTGGCCCGACTACCGTCAGTCTCTCCGCTGCCCATACCGGTGCCAGCCAGATTGGCTGGTCAGTCACGGACGCCGAAGGCCAGATCGTCTTCGAAAGCAACGTGGAAGAAGCTCCGATGCTGAATCTTAGCTACGGTACCTACGTCGTAGCCGCTACCGCCAGCTCCGGCTGCGGAACGGTCACCGACCGCGATACCTTCCAGATCTTCGAGGCTCCGGCCCCGTCGTTTACCGTGAGTAGTAATGTCGTCTGTCAGGGAGGAACCCTGACCGTTACGAACACTTCCACCGGTGACATCACGGACTTTAGCTTCTCCCTCATCGATCCCACGGGTACCCCGGTACTCACCAGCGATGCCTCCCCGGCCAACTTTACCATCGGTGAAGGCCTGGCTAAGGGGACCTACACGCTGCGCATGACCGCCGGTAACCCCGAGTGTGGAATGGAAACGGAAGAGATGGCCATCAATATCGGTGGCGTCCCGACCGTAGACGTACTGGCTCAGCCGGACTTCTGTGGCCCATCCACGGTTGCCCTTTCCGCCGCGATCAACGGGGCGAAGAGCGTAAGCTGGCTGGTCACGAATGCAGCCGGAGCTACCGTCTTCGAGAGTAACATCCCCGACGGACCGACCCTCAACCTCGAGCCCGGTACCTACATAGTCGCTACGACGGCTACCTCGGACTGTGGAACCTCGATCGACCGCGACACCTTCCGCCTCTACACCGAGCCGGTAGCCGATATCGACCTTTCCGCAACCAATCTGTGCCTTGATGGTGGAAACACCGTTACCGTACGCAACTCGACCACGGGAGATGATTTGAGCTACCTCTGGACCGTAAGTCCGGCCGCTAACGTAACGATCGACGATCCGAACGCCGCCGTTCCGACCTTCACCTTCACCGGTGTAGGTACCTACGAGCTGCACGCCGAGATCAGCAATCCGACCTGTGATCCGATCACCTGGACGGGTAGCGTGACGGTGAAAGAATCCGTCGTGCCCGTACTGGTCAACCAGGATCGCTTCTGCGAGCAAGTAGACCTGACTCCGGTTGTCAACTACGGCGGCGGTGCCGTCGACAGTGTACGCTGGACCTTCCCCGGAAGCGTAGGCGATATGACTTCGCGCGATCGCTTCCCCAGTGGCATTCCTTACCGTGACGCCGGAAGCTACGTGTACGAACTGACGGTATTCAATGCCTGTGGTGAAAGCACGGTAGCCGATACCATCTACATCGACGCCATGCCGGAACTGGCCATGGGCGACCGCGACACGGTCTGTATCCTCGATGGCCTTTACGTCCTGCCTAACCCTACCCCTGCCGGTGGAACGTGGGTAGACACTGATGGCCGCACGGGAGTAGTAACCGCCAACGGTAACTTCGATCCGGTAGCCGCCGGAACGGGAGTGACCGTCCTGGAGTACACCTACGCCGACGGCTCCTGTGTCGTGACCGATACCCGCGAGGTCTTCGTAATCGAAGAACCCGAGGTCGCCGTATCCGAACCGGTACTGGATGCCTGTGAGAGCGATACCTACTTCGTTCTTTCGAATGGTAACCCAACCGGTGGCTGGTACGAAGGCCCCGGTGTGATCGACCCGAGTGGCGTAATGGATCCCAGCAGCCTAGGCGCGGGAACCTATACCCTGACCTACTACTACCGGCCCGCCGGTATGACGTGTACCGGTTCGGTTGACTTCACGGTCAACGTCCGCCCCGGTCCGATCGCCCAGATCGATGCGCCCGACTTTGTCTGTATCGACGAGCCGGTCCAATTCACCCAGACCGGAACCGGTGGTGTACGCTACGTATGGCGCAACTCCGACGAGCCGCCGGTACGGACCGAGAACCCCGTGTTCACCTTCCGCACCCCCGGTATTCACACCGTGACCCTGACCGCCTACAATGAGTTCGGCTGTGCCCACGAGGTCGTGAAGCACGTCAACGTCACCGGAACGCCGGTGGCCCGCTTCGAAAAGGAGCAGGACGTAGCCTGTGACGACGTTCCCTTCACCTTCTACAACAATAGCCAGGTGTTTGGCGAGGCCGTCTACTTCTGGGACTTCGGCAACGGACGGACCAGTAATACGGAGAACCCCGCCCCCGTCCTCTTCGAGCGCGGAAGCGTGGATACCACCTACCTGGTAAGCCTGACGGTGACCAACGACTGTGGTACGCATACCTACAGCGAGGAGGTGACCATCACCACCGAACCGGTAGCCGCCTTCGAGCTGAGTGAAGAAGCCGGTTGTTCGCAGCTGAACGTCAGCTTTGACAACCAGACCGCCGGTACCCGTAACAAGTACAAGTGGTTCGTGAACGGTGAGCTCTACTCGATCGATGCTACGCCGCCCGCCCGCTCCTTCATTGCGCAGGGAACCGAAAACGCCCGCTTCGATATCATGCTGGTAGCTTACAATACCTGTGGTAGCGATACCCTTACCCGGACCGTGATCTCCAAGCCCAATGAGCTTCGCGTGCGCTTCAGCGCCGACGAGCGTACCGGCTGTGATCCGTTCACCGTACAGTTCCGCAACTTCACCAAGCCCGACAGCCTGGTAAGCTACGCCTGGGACTTCGGCGACGGTTACTCCTCCGATGAGAAGGAGCCGGAGCATACCTTCCGCAATACCACCGACGCGGTGAAGACGTACAACGTCACGCTCGTAGCCGACAACGGCTGTGTCCGGGATGAGATCACCCTGCCGGTGACCGTCTACCCCGCACCCGATGTCTCCTTCGAGGTAGCCAGCGCTACCTGTGTGGGCGATAGCGTCTACTTCCGCAATACCTCCGGCCGCGTGACCGACTTCGTCTGGACCTTCGGTGACGGTAACACGGTGAAGGATGTAGAGAACCCCGGCCACGTTTTCCCCGGCCCGGGAGAGTATACCGTAACCCTCTCGGCTACCGTCGAGGGAGCTGACTGTCCCGGTGTCTTCACCCAGAAGATCACCATCCGCGAGGCCCCGCAAGTGGACCTGACCGCCGATAACGTAGTGGGCTGCCCGCCCCTGCAGGTCGACCTGAAGAACCTCACCGAAAGTGGCAGCTACTACAGCTGGGACTTCGGTGACGGGAATACCGCCGTCGGAGCTGAACCCCGTACCCACACTTACACCACGCCTGGTACGTATGAGATCACCCTCACCGTTCGCGATGAGTCTGGGTGTAGCAACGACGCGGTATTCTCTTCGGTCGAAGTACACGCCGTTCCCGAAGTGGAATTCGCCGCCGACGCCAGCCAGGCCTGTGGCGTACCGCAGACGGTCTGCTTCACCAACAACACGACCGGTGGAACCGGCTACGCCTGGGACTTCGGTAACGGACTGACCTCCGGACTGAATACGCCCTGTATCACCTACACCGAAGCGGATACCTACAACGTGACGCTGAAGGCCACCAACGAGTACCTGTGTGAGGCTAGCGCTTCCGCACCGCTGTACATCTACGGTGAGCCGGTAGCCGAATTCAGTATCCCCGATACCGCCGCCTGTACCTCCGGTGAGCTGCCGTTCACGAGTGAAAGCTCGAATACCGACTTCATCAAGTGGACCTTCTCCGACGGTTATACCTCGGAGGAAGCAGACTTCAGCCGCAGCTTCGAAGAGCCTGGCTTCTACGACTTGACCGTGATCGCCGGCAACGGCAGCGGTTGTGCTGACACGGCCACCTTCACGGACTTCGTGGAGATCTTCCCCCGCCCGCTAGCCGACTTTGACTACGACAACGCGGAAGGCGAAGCGATGAATACTATCCAGTTCTTCGACCGCTCCAGCGCCGATGCCGTCCTCTTCGGATGGGACTTCGGTGATAGCTACGGCAGCGACGAGATGGACCCCTTACACCGCTACGTATCCGGCTTCGACAAGACCGTCTACCACTGGGTGGAGAACACCTACGGCTGTCAGGATACCGTATCCAAGAAAGTGGATCTGGAGATGCTCGTCGGGCTCTTCGTGCCGAATATCTTCACCCCCGAGGATAACACGATCGAGGAGCAGAACGTCTTCAAGCCCAAGGGCATCGGTCTCGAGGACTACTACATCGCGGTCTACACCCGTACCGGCCAGTTGGTCTGGGAGTCGGAGTCCATCGATGCGGAAGGTTCCCCAACCGAAGCGTGGGACGGTACCTTCCAGGGTCGCCCCGCCAAGCCCGGCACCTACGTATGGCGTGTCCACCGGGCCAAGTTCCGCAACGGACGCGGCTGGACGGGCATGGCCAACGAAACGGGTACCATCGCCAAGACCGGCTACATTACCCTCCTTCGGTAGGCTATTTGGGCGGCGGCGCGCAGGTGTTTAGCCGACCCGATAAACTGGAAGAGATCCCGGTAAGTGATTCGTCACTTACCGGGATTTTTGATTTCCTGGGGGGCATCCCCCCCCAGGGTTTCACCCCGGATTATGAAGGTTGGACCGCGCTGCGGTCGGTTAGGCGGGACTGCAGCGCAGTCCAACCTCCGTTACCCGGTGCGCAGCGCCGGGGTGCCCCCCGCAGGTAAAAGAAACTCGTTGGCAAGACAGCTTGCCCACTTCCGAAAAGCATTCTACCCGCGCCCCGCCGCAAAAATTCTTACACACCTTTACGTATCTTGTTCCTTCTTTTCGCCCGCCCCCGGGCTACCCCATTTAACGTCGATCACGCAACATGACCAACCAAACCAGTTTCTTGTGCCGCCCGACCGCGGCTATCATTTTCAGCGTCCTGCTGGCGACCGTTTTCTCCTGCCAGCCCGACGAGCAAGGAGGGGGAGTCGACGACGGAAGCCAACCAGACGAAAACCGGTTCACGACCACCGTCCTAAGCGAGCCGGGAGCGTTGGACGAGCCCATGGCCTTCACGTTCCTGAGTGACGAGGTCATGATGTTGGTAGAGCGAAAGGGTGGGGTGAAGACCTTCGATGCCGCCACCCGCCGCATGAAGACGGCCGGCCACATCCCGGTTAATACGATCTACACGAATAAGGAAGGCCAGTCCCGCCCCGCCGAAGAAGGACTGATGGGCGTGGCC
>JBASAV010000753.1:0-5103 GCA_049650785.1 Lewinella sp.
ATATATGACTGGGGAAAATACCTAATTGCTGGTCAACCGGAATGGTTGAGGCCAAGGCTTGGCGCTATAAAAAGATCGGGAGCACGTTGTCCGGCCCCCGATCTGTAAGCATCACTATATAGGGCTAAGGGCCCTTCGATCAATAATCAACAATTCATAGAATTAGTAGCCGGGATTCTGCTCCAGGGTAGCATCCTTATTGAGGTCTATTTCCCGCTGGGGAATCGGCATCAGGAGGTGGGTTTCCGTGAGACCCCGGAGTTGGAAATCCGCGATGGGGTTGGTTCCGTGCAGGCGGGTAGCGCGATCGACCAGGGTTCCGGTCCGCATCAGGGTAAACCGGCGGTTTTCTTCGGCAAGCAGTTCCCGGATACGTTCGTCGAGGATGAAGTCCAGGTCCATTTCACTGGCCTCCACCATCGGTGCGTTAGCACGGTCCCGGAGGATATTGATGGTCGCGGCGGCTTCTTCCATTTTACCCTGCTTCATTTCGGCTTCCGCGCGGAAGAGGTAGGTTTCACCGAGGCGCATCAGCATGAAATCCTTCCACATGCCGAATCCGAAGAGGTCCTGGGGGTCAAAGGCTCCCCACTTAAGGGTATAGGGGGGAATGATGAAGATGGTATCGGATCCCTCGTAGGGGACGGGTTCGCCGAATTGCTCGAATTCCGGGTTGTTGTAGTAAAAGGTCCGGTGCAGAATGGAGGGATGATTACGCATATCATCTTCGTCGTAGAGGTCGTAGACGACAAAGTTGTTCAGGCGCATCCGGGCGACGCTTCGGCCTCCCAGTGAATCGGCGATCACCATTCCTTCCTTGGAGTGATAGGAGGCTCCCCAGTTGCGACGCTGCTGCGGGAAGTTGGTCTGCCCGCCTATGACGTTGGCCGGATTTTCCGCCTCGAGGACCCAAATTCCTTCGGTGTTCCCCTGGCTTCGCCGCTGGTTGCCGTAGTAAAACATGTCGGAGAAGGGCGTGCCGAAGCGGTCGGTGACCAGGCCGTAGCGTTCCGTGATCAAGCTGAATAGCCCACTGTTGATAACGATGTCGGCCTGTTCCTCGGCCGCCTCGTTATTGCCCATCCGCAGGTAGACCTCGGCCAGCAGGTGGTTAGCCATATGGCGGTTGGCGCGGGGTCCGGCTGCTACGTTTTCGATGGTTGGCAGATTGTCGGCGGCATACAGGAGGTCTTCCTCAATTTGCTGATTGACTTCTTCCAGCGGTGCCCGCACGAAATCGGTACGGGGGCCGGTTAGCGGTTCGGTGACCAGGGGTACGCCCCCGAAGGCAGTTGCCAGTGTATTGTACGCTAGGCCACGGAAGAAGCGAGCTTCGGCATTGATCTCGTTGCGGCGTTCTTCGGGGATACCGGTGAGGTTCTCCGATTCAACATTCTGGATGATGATGTTAGTATTATTGACCATCCGGTAAGACCAGGCCCACGTGTAGTCGGCGGCCCCGTCCAGCGAGGTCAGTCGGTTGTAGTCGAAGTAGGGAATCTCGATGCCCTGCGGCTGGCCAGCCCAGGTAATGTCGGTGCCTACCTGCCATACACTGGGCCATCCCTGGGGTCCGGAGTAAGTGTACAGGGTGCTCATATGGTTATACAGACCGATCAGCGAGGCATCAAAGCCGGGCTCGTCGGTCAGCGTTTCGGGGGCGTATACATTAAGTACTTCCTCGTCGAGAAACTCTTTCTCACACGAATAGGCGGTTGTAAGCAGTAGCAAGCAGGCTACCGTTCGTATATAGATATTCATTGGTTGCATGATTGTGATTATTAGAGAGTCAGATTAACACCGAAGGAGTAGGTGCGAACGAACGGGTAATTGTTTGTCCAGTCGCCGCTACCGCGGGAGCTAAAGTTGGTCTCAGGGTCCCAGCCGATCCAGTCGGTCCAGGTATAAAGGTTACGGCCGGCGATGTACACCGTGAAGGCCTCCATGCCGAGGCGATCGAGAAGAGGAGAAGGAATTTGATAGCTCAGGCGAACGTCTTTAAGGCGCACGTAGCTAGGGTCACGGAAGTTCCAGTCGCCGAGCGAGCCACGGTAGCCGGGGCGCGGGGCGTCGGTGATGGGATTGTCGGGCGTCCAGAACCGGTAGTTGGTCGGCACGTTCCGCCGGCCGAATTCGTCACCGTACCACTGGTCGGGGTTATAGCGTAATCCGCCCTGCGAGGTCTGTAGAAAGACGTTGAGGTGAAAGTTTCCGTAGTGGAAAGTATTGGTCAGTCCACCGTAAAAGTCGGGCAGCGAGTTACCGATGATCACCCGGTCCTCGTCGTTGATGACGCCGTCCCCATTAATATCCTCCAGCCGAAGGTCACCGGGAATGGCACCGGGGTTCACTTCGGAGGGGTCTTCGCCTTCCTGCCAAATGCCGTCGGACCGGTAAGTGTAGATCGTTCCGAGGGGTTGCCCGAGGAACCAACTGTTACCGATGTCGTCCTGACCGTCACCGTACAGGGAGACCAGTTCGTTGCGGTTGGAAGCGATGTTGAAACTGCTTTCCCAGCGGAATTTACCCGTGCGGATGTTTACGGTGTTGAGGGTAAATTCAATGCCTTCGTTTTGTAGTTCGCCCAGGTTGTCCCATATGGCACCCGAGCCGGTGATGATGGGGATGTTCCGGCGCAGCAGCTGGTCCGTGGCGCGGGAACGGTACAGTTCCAGGCTACCGCTGACCCGTCCGTCCCAGAGACCAAAGTCGATGCCGAGGTTGGCGGAGGTGGTCGTTTCCCAGGTCAGATTAGAGTTACCTAGCTCTCCGGCTAGCGTGCCAATTTCACTTACACCGGCGAAGGGGTAGCGCACGGGGAAGGCGATCGTTGCCGTCTGGTTGACGCCGATGGCCTGGTTGCCGGCCTGGCCGTAGCTGAAGCGGATCTTCAGGTTGTCCAGGGCACCGAGGTTATCCATGAAGCTTTCGTTGCCGACGTTCCACGCCAGGGCGAAGGAAGGGAAAAGACCGTACTTATCCGTATTCGATCCGAAGGCGGAGTAGCCGTCGCGGCGAGCCGTCAGGGTGACCAGGTAGCGGCTGTCGTAACCGTAGTTCAGACGGATCATCTGCGAGAGCAGCGACTGCCGGTTGCCGTTAGATCCGACATTCGGCGTTTCGGCCGCACCCAGGTTGTAGAAGGAAAGCTGATCGTTCACGAACCCTTGGGAGTCACCGCCCAAGTCGAAGTATTTGATCTCCTGGGCACTGTACAGCGCCGTTACTCCGACATTGCTCAGTCCGAACTCCCGGTTGTAACTCAGGATGTTTTCCAGTACCCAGTTGTCGGTCTGCTGGTAGTTAGAGAAGGCGAAACCCCGCTGGTTGTTGGCCGCGCGGCCCGTGTAGCCGGAGTTCCGGCCCAGCTCGAGTGTATAGTTACCGTTGATGCGGTAGCTCAGGCCTGGCAGGAATCCGGGCGTAATGTCCAAGTAGCCGGATCCGATGAGGGCGTTTCGCCGCCGTACCTGATCGGTGGTCAGGCCGAGGAGCGGGTTTTCGAAGAGCAGTTCGGGGTCCATTGGAAATATCTCGTATCCGCCCTCCTCATTGTAAACTTCCCCGTAGGGACTCATTGCCGTGGCCAGCAGGAAGTTGGCCCGGCCGCCATCGTAGTTGTTGTTCGTGTAAGACAGCGAGGTGCCCGCCTTCAACCAATCGGTGACGGTGGCATCCAGGTTAGAGCGGACACTGGTGCGAGCGTACTGGTAGCCCTGGACGGCGCCCTTCTGATCGAGGCGACCGGCCGTGACGTAGTACTGCAGGTCCTCCGTTCCGCCGGAAATGCTGAGGTTGTGTTCCGTCAGGATCCCCGTTTGGGTGACCAGGTCTAGCCAGTTGACCGTCTCGCCGGCCTCGTAGTTCTCGATTTCCGCCGTGTTGGGCAAAATGCGTTCCTGGTCAATACCCAACCCACTGATAAAGTCCGCGTAGTTCTGGACGTAGGCATCGGGTCCCAAAAACTCCAGTGAGTTGATGGTGTTTTCGGCGGCTACGTAGCCGGTGTAGCCGATGCGGGGTGCGCCGGTCTTACCGCGCTTGGTAGTAATCAGGATTACCCCGTTGGCACCACGGGTACCGTAGATCGCTACGGCCGAGGCATCCTTCAGGATTTCGAATCGAGGCGACGTCGTTGGGATTGATGTCGTTGGTCTGGCCGAAGAAGGGAACCCCGTCCAGTACGATGAAGGGGCTGTTACCCGCGTTGATGGAATTAATGCCGCGCACCTGTAGGTTTGCGGAAGAGCCGGGTACGGAAGAGCCCTGCGACACTTGCAGACCGGCCGTAGTACCCTGAATGGCCTGTAGGATATTCGGCACGGGCAGGTTTTCCAGGCGGTCGGTGGGTACGGAAGATACCGAGCCGGTGATGTCAGACTTCTTCTGGGTACCGTAGCCAATGACTACGACTTCATCGAGCGCCGCCACGTTCTCCTCGAGCATGACATCGATGGTCGTACGCCCGTTCACCGGAATTTCGGCCGTGAGAAAGCCGATGGAAGAGAAAATGAGGGTATCGCTCTCGCCAATGTCCGCCAGGGTGTAATCGCCGTCGATATCCGTCACCGTACCCGTGGAGGTTCCCTTTACCAGAATAGTGGCCCCGATCAGGGTCTCCCCCGTGGAGCTGGTCACGCGGCCGGAAACGGCCAGGGCCTGCTTCGCATCCACGATCCCCCGGGCGACGGACTGAAACTGACGGGCGGGGTCGCCCTGCGACCGCTGGACGCTGATGCTCGAACCGGATTCCAATTGTTGCAACTGCTTAATAGCCTTCCCCAGCTTCCGAGCACCAATACGACCGGCTTTGTCGTCGCGGTAGATTACGAGGTACTTATCGCCAAAGGTGCGGTACAGAAAACCCGTTTCGGTAAGTAATCGAGCAACGGCATCCTCCAGGGATTCCTCTTCCCGGAAATCAAAGTGCACTTCAACATCCTCCAGGAGCGCGCGCTCGTACGTAAAGAACACCTGGTAGCGTTCTTCCATCTCCTTGATAACCTCCAGCAACTGGCGCTGATCCGCTATATTGGAGGCTGAAAAATCGTTGTTGCCTGGTAAGGCATAAATCGGATTCCCGGCCAGCAAGCAGGCCAGCAG